>CAZQJX010000007.1:0-13365 GCA_964592965.1 uncultured bacterium | reverse complement strand
GCAAGTTTAACAGTGGTGCGGGGACCTGACCAGGGAATACATCTTCGCATCAAAAGAGATGAGATGATAATCGGAAGGGAAGATGCAGACCTTGTTCTCACCGACCCAGCGGTTAGCAGGTGGCACGCACGCATTTTTAAAGAAAAGGCGAGCTGGTGGATAGAAGACCTCGGCTCTACCAACGGCACTTTTTTAAATAAAAAGCGCATTCAGCGGGCAGAGCTTACTCATCTTGATGAGATTGAGCTGGGTCAAACTCTGATTGTGTTCAGCGAATACGGTGAGCAGAAAGAGGTAATGCCTGAAGATTTAAGCGGAGAGAGAGACCAGCTCCGAGATGAAACCCGCATAACCTCACCAGAGCCAGAATCTCCTCTTCCTCGTGGAAGAGAATTTTACCTTGAGCTAATGAGCACATCTCAGCGGGCAAGAAGCTATAAAATCAACCGCTCTCCATTCATTATTGGTAGAAGCCAAGATGCAGATTTGGTGCTGGAAGATAATGAGGTGAGCAGAAAGCACGCAATGATAGAGGTTTTTGGCAAAGAGAATGTTTATATCTCTGACCTTGCCAGTGCAAATGGAACATATCTTAATGGTGTAAGAATTCGCTCTACTAGATTAAAGCACAATGATATAATTCGGCTGGGAAGATGTGTCTTAAAGTTCGTGGTTAAGGACCTGCCTGATGAAAGGGAGTGATGAAAGAGCGCTTATTGAGAGGTTCAAGCAGAAAGATAAACGAGCGCTAGCACGAATACTTAGCATAATTGAAAAAAAGGATATTTTTTCATCTGAGCTTTTTGAATTTATTTGGAAGAACATCAAGGGAAGGAAAAAGCTGGGAATAACTGGTCTGCCCGGCTCTGGAAAAAGCACGCTGATTAACTGTTTAATCAGTGCCTTTCGCAAGCAGGGGAAAAGCGTTGCCTGCTTGTTAATAGACCCTTCCAGCCCTTTTTCTGGTGGAGCGGTTCTTGGCGACCGCATCCGTATGCAGAAGCACTTTACAGACCCAGAAGTTTTTATTCGCTCCCTTGCCTCTCGTGGTGAGCTGGGCGGAATTTGCTCCACAGCGGTTGAGATGATTTTTGCCCTAGATGCTTTTGGAGCAGATGAAATCATCATTGAAACCGTAGGAGTGGGGCAGAGCGAGATTGAGATAGCAGGAGTGGCAGAGACAGTGGTAGTGGTTATCACTCCTGAGGCAGGAGATGCAATTCAGACTTTAAAGGCAGGGCTTTTTGAGGTGGGTGATATTTTTGTGATTAACAAAGCAGACCGCCCGGGAGCAAGGGCACTTTTTGAGGAGCTCAAAAGCGCTTTTGCTCAGGAGAGGTTTGAGCGAAAGGTGCTTTTGTGCTCTGCTCAGAGCGGAGAGGGCATTGATGAGCTGGTCTGTGCCATTGGTGAGCAGAGAGAAGCAATAAATAATTCAATTGAAGAGAGAAAAAGCCAGCTGAGAAAAAGATATTTTATCCAGCTTATTAATCTGCGCCAACAGAGGCGCTTGGAAGAGACTATAAAAAAGGATTTTGCTCATTTGCTGGAAAGGGTCGGCTCAGGCGAGCTTACTCCCAAGCAGGCACTGTTAGAATTAGAAAAAGCCCTTCCTTTTTGATTTAAATCATAAATCCTACAAAAAACTAGCTCAAAAAAATTTGATGTGCTATGATTTTATTCCAAAGGGATGGCAAGAGAAAAACAATACTCATCTTGGAAGGAGCGGGCAGAAGAGATAGAGGCTCAGGATAGAATTCGCAGGCGCCGAGAGATAGCCCTGATTGTGATTTTTGTTTTCATCTTGGCTGGGGCTTTCTTTGTAGAGCTTTATTTAAGTAAAATTTCTCATACTCGGGCAGAATTTCCCCTTCTTTCCAGCACCCTTTTCTTTGCTTTTTGGAATTTAATTTTCATTCTTTCGCTAGTGCTAATCTTTTTGGTGGTAAGGAACCTGGTCAAGCTCATTTTTGAGCGAAGGAAGCGCATATTTGGTGCTCATCTTCGCACCCGTTTGGTCATTGCTTTTATTGCCTTAACTATTGGACCCACTCTTGTTCTTTTTAATATGAGCAGGTTTTTTATCAAAACCTCTATTGAGCGCTGGTTTGACCCGGCGGTTTCTGGCATTTACGAAACCTCCAAACAGATTATCAAAGCTACCTATGAGATGAAAGGTGAAGAAAACCTGCATTTTGCCCGTCAGCTCAGCCGAAAAATCACGCAAAAGCGGCTTCTTTCTAGCGAGAATTTTGACCAATTAAAAGCTCTGGTGGAAGCAAAGCAGGAGGAATATGCGCTTGATGCCATAGAGGTATTCAGCGGTCAGGGAGAGGAGATTTTCAGGGCGCAGAGTCCAGAGCTGAAAGAGATTCCCCTGCCCAAAAAAGATGTGATAAAAAAGGCTCTGCGTGGGTATGAGGGGTATTTTCGTGAGCCTGCTCAAAAAGGAGATATCATTAGGGGAGTAATGCCGATTTTTTCCAGCTGGGAGAAGAAAAGGGATGTAGTGGGCGCGGTTGTAATCAGCCAATTGCTTTCCACCAGTTTAAGTGACCAGCTGGAAGATAATCGCAAAGCTTTTGATGAGTATCAACAGCTTAAATCCCGAGAATCAAGCATTCGCCGTCAGCATCTTACAATTTTAATTTTAATCACCCTGACGGTATTTTTCCTTTCCATCTGGTTCGGATTTTACATTGCCCGAGGCATAACCATTCCCATTCAACTTCTGGCAGAAGGAACTCAAGAGGTGGCAAGTGGAAATTTAGATTACAGGATAGAGCGAGAAGCTGAAGATGAAATCGGCACTTTGGTTAAATCGTTCAATAAAATGACCGAAGATTTAAAACGCTCCCGAAAAGAGCTTGAGCAGAGAAGAATTTACATTGAGACCGTGCTCGCCAATATAGATTCTGGTGTAATTGCTACTGACCCAAGCGGAAGGATTATAACGGTCAATCAGCCAGCGCTTTGGATTTTAGAGAAAAAGAAAGAGGAGCTGGTAGGAAAGGCTTTAGAGTCAGCTCTTCCTCAAAGTCTGGCAGAGCATATCAAGGAGATGGAGGCGGAGCAGGGAGGCTCCAGCCAAAAGACCATCACCCGCCAGCTATCTCTTCCTACCAGGGAAAGGGAGCTTTATTTAAAAATTTCATTGAGCAGAATGATTGATGCAGATGGTCAGCTTTTAGGGAAGGTTCTTTTGCTGGAAGATTTAACTGACCTGGTGCGGGCACAGCGCTCCCTTGCTTGGAGAGAGGTGGCAAGAAGGATTGCTCATGAGATAAAAAATCCGCTTACTCCCATTCAGCTTTCTGCCCAAAGGCTTTTGAGAAGATTTGAGGATAAGCTGGGTGAAGAAGCCGGCGTGCTCAGAGAATGCACATCAATGATTATCCGTCAGGTTGAGGAGATGAAGAGGCTTGTAGATGAGTTTTCCAGCTATGCCCGTCTTCCCAGCCTCAACCTTACCAGCGCAAAGCTCAACCCGATTGTTGAAGAAGTGGTTAATCTTTATAAAGAGAGCCATCCGGAGATAGATTTTGTTCTTGAGCTTGACCCGAACCTACCTGAATTCAAATTTGACCGAGACCAGATAAAACGAGCCATAATTAACCTTGTGGATAATGCCATTGAAAGCTTGGAAGGTCAGGTGGGAACCATCAGCATCAAAACCAGCTATATTGCTGAAAAATCCTCCTGCCGGATAGAAATTGCTGATACAGGCAGGGGAATTTCTGCTAGAGACCGTGAGCGGGTTTTTGAGCCGTATTATTCAACCAAGCCTCATGGAACCGGTCTGGGGCTGGCTATTGTTCAGAGAATCATCAATGACCATTATGGAACCATTTGGGTGGAAGAAAATAAGCCAAAAGGCAGTAGATTTATTATTGAGCTACCTATTGAAACTCGGCTGGTTAAAAAAGTCATTAAGGAAGGTAGGGCATAATGAGAGCAAAGAAGCCCAAAATCCTTTTAGTTGATGATGAAGAGAGCATCATCGTTAGTTTAAGTTCTGCTTTGGAAGATGAGGGATATTATGTGCAGGGAGCAAGAAGCGCAGAGCAGGCGCTAGCGATTTTAGAGCAGATGAGCTTTGACTGCATCCTTATTGACATCTGGCTTCCCAAAATGGATGGAATTGAGCTTTTAAAGGAGATAAAAAATAGGGGGATTGACAGCCAGATTATTATCATTTCTGGTCATGGCACCATAGAAACTGCGGTTAAAGCCACCAAGCTGGGAGCTTTTGATTTTTTGGAAAAGCCTTTAAATCTGGAAAAGGTTATCCTTACCATAAGAAACGCTCTTGACCTTTCCCGATTAAAAAAAGAGTATCAACGCCTTCGTCAGGAAGTTATTGGAGAAGATGAGCTTATTGGAGTGAGCAAGCCTATTCAACAGCTCCGCCAGACCATAGAAAAGATTGCTCCTACAGAAGGCTGGGTGCTTATAACTGGAGAGAATGGCACAGGGAAGGAAGTGGTTGCCAAGATGATTCATCGTAAGAGCCTTCGCAAAGATGCTCCTTTTATTGCTGTTAACTGTGCTGCTATTCCCAGCGAGCTTATTGAAAGTGAGCTTTTCGGTTATGAAAAAGGCGCCTTTACCGGTGCTCAAGCCACCAAGCCCGGAAAATTTGAACTGGCAGATGGCGGAACTCTTTTCTTTGATGAAATCGGCGATATGAGCCCAGCTACTCAGGCAAAAGTCCTCAGGGTGCTTCAGGAGCAGGAATTTCAGCGTCTGGGCGGTAGCGAGAACATTCGGGTGGATGTCAGGGTAATTGCTGCCACTAACAAAGACCTGGAAAAAGAGATGAAAGATGGAAGGTTTCGGGATGACCTTTATTATCGTCTCAATGTTATCCCGCTTTATATTCCGCCTCTGCGGGAAAGAAAAGAGGATATCCCGCCTCTGGTTGAGCATTTTCTTGATGTTTTTTCCCGCAAAAGCAGGTTGAGGAAAAAAACCATTCATCCCAGAGTAATTGAAGCTCTAATGGAATATGACTGGCCAGGAAATGTGCGTGAGCTAAAGAACATTATTGAGCGGATGGTTATTTTATCCAGCGGAGATGAAATCACCCTTGCTGACCTTCCGCCTTCAATCCTTATAAAAGAAAGCTCTTTTTCTAATGAATTCTTAAGCCATAGCACGCTTAAAGAAGCAAGAAAGGCTTTTGAGAAAAAATTCATTCTTCAGAGGCTAATTGAGCATAATTACAAAATTTCTGAAACCGCCCGCTCACTCGGTCTTGACCGCACCACTTTATATCGTAAGCTTAAAAATCTTGGCATTGAAATTGAGCGGGAAGAAGAGTCTGAGGAAGGCGCTTCTTTTAAGAACTAACTTAAATTTTTCCTTTTTATCTGCCTGAAGAGATTAAGCGCAAAAAGAAAAATGCCAAATAAAAATCCCGCCAGATTAAGATATATTCCCAACTGAAAGCTTGCCGGCTGATAGCTCATTTTTAGTCTGTGCCTGCCAGAAGGAATCCATACCGCTCGGAACATATAATCACAGGGAAAAATCCTCACCTCTTTGTCATCAAGAAAAGCTTTCCAGCCTGAAAAATAACTATCCAGAAGCACGAACCAGCCAGATTCTTTATAATCAAGCTCAAATTCTAAAAGGTCTGTGGTTTCTTTAATCAGCTTGATTTTTGGTTTTTGCTTAAATTCTCCTTCAGCTAGATGGGAAAGTTTTTTCCCAAATGCTTCTGCTTTGCCTCTGGCTACCCAAAAGAGCTTTTTACTAAGCCCCTGAGCTTTTATTTTTTCAAGCGCCTCTTTGTTTGTAGAAACCAGCTTTACTTTTTGAGGAGAGAAAAATCTGGGAAGGGCATCTTTCCTCTCATAGCAAAAGAACATTTTATTAGAAATTAATTTATAGTTTGGATTTAATGAATCAAGAATTTCCAGCGAGCCGAAAAGGGCAAAATCCTGCGTTTTATCTCCTTTGGGTCCTGAAAGGGTGATTAACTCAAGCTCTTTTGGTTCTGAAAGATTAAAACGAAATTCCCTCCAGCCTCCCTTAGATTCAGAAGGAGAAAGATAACGATAAAAGAGAAGACGAAGAGGCTCGGCTGAAAGAATAATAAACTCAGCTCCATCTGAATGCTTGGCTTTTAAAAAATCCAGACCAATCTCAAAAACAAAATCTCCCTGGGAATTTTCTAGCTCTATTTTTAAAAGAGAAGGCGGATGAAGAAGAATAGCTTTTCTTTTCTTACTATCAAGCACAGCTTCTACTTTAGAAAGATAGTTTTCATAAGGTAGCTGGGCTTGCCATTTTTTTGGACGGTCAATCAGGCTTTTTGCGCCCAAGCGATGCTCAAGCAAGAGGTATTTAAAAAGCAGGTCTTTGGAAGGGTCTGAAATTTTTTCCAGCTCAAGTGGAAGATAAAATCTGCCTTTTTCCAAAAAAGCATCTATTGCTTCTTTTTCATTCTTCCAGCCATTGAGGGCAGAAATAAAATGAAAATAGCTTTTGAGATAAAGCGGACCCCGCTCCCTTAAATCTCGCATTTGAAAAAGCTCTGCTGTATTGGGCGGGAGAATGCGCTCGCTCGGCGAGTAAAACCGATACCGCTTAAAATCCATTTTTTCCAAACTATCTGGCTTGCTTATTTCAAAAGCCTTCCAGCCATAAAACGGGCTAGTAAAAATAAAGTAGCAGAAAAGCTCAACTACTGCTCCGCAGAATAAAAGCCCTTTTAAATTAAAAGCCTTAAGCGGTGAAAATACCTTGCTCAGTATCTCCAGTCCTACCAGAACCAGTGCCCAAAAGATAATCAGAAAAAGAGCAAAAACAAGCTTGGGCGATGACCAAATATGTCCCCAGAAAATCACCAAATGATAAATAAGCCAGCCAATGCCCACAGCAAGCAGTAGAATTAGCCATTTTTTATTTTCCTCTAGCTTTTCCAAAGCAAGACCTGCTAAAACCGAGCTACTTAAAACAAAAATAGGCTGTAAGTAGCGAAAATTTTGAAAACGCTCTGCCAGAGGAAGATAACCGGGAATGTTAAATAAAGGCAAGCCAAAAATAATCCCTAAAATTAAAATCGCCTGAATCCAAAAATAATAAAAAACCGGTGGCGACTTTTTTACCTGAAAAAAACTCAAAACAAACAAAGCTCCGGAAAAAAATCCTATGTAAGCGGGAATAACAACAAACTGGGAAAGAGAAGGGTTTGGGAAAGGTGGTTTAAGCCAGAAATCAAAAATCGGGCAGAAGAGCGCTATTAAATGATTAATATCAAAATGTAGCCTTCCCAGCCCAGCAGGATGATAGCTCCAGCCTTTGGCGAAAAATTCAAAAAAAGGCAGAAAAGTATAGTTCCAAAGTTGAGGAAAGAAGAATATAATCAGAACCAGTGCGGGAAAACAGAGAATTTCTTTTGCATTTAATTTTCTTTTTGAAAACGCTCTTTCCAAAAGCGAATAAATTCCCACCAGCGGAATCATTCCTGCAAGATAAAAATAAACCGCCTCAGGATGACCGCCTGTGGTGAGAAAATAACTCACCCAGACCAGCACTGCAAAATCAAATAATCTAAAACTACGAAAAAACCTGAGCAAAAATAAAAGCGCAAGCGGATAAAACATTGATACATATAAATCCTGAAAATTTAAAAACTCACGAAAATAACCGCAAAACATATAGCTCGCCCCTGCCAAAAGCCCTCCAACATCCTTCAAGCCAATTCCTCGTGCAAGAACATAGGTAAAAAATCCTGCCAAAACCAAACGCAATAATAAAACAAACTCAAAGCCAAGACCTCCATCCACCAGCAGTCCAAAAAGCTTAAACGGATGACTAAGAGTGGAAGCGCTGGGAACAACCATTGGCGAACCAAATCCCCGAAAGCTGTCCCAAAGGGCAATTCTTCCCTTTTTCACTGCCTGCGATTCAACAACATCTCCTGGGTAAAAAAGCTGAACCGGAATAGGGTCCCAGATAATCTCAAAAAGCTCCAGCCTTTTCTCTGCCCAGCGGGTGGAAAAGGCAAGCCCGGCAAGAAAAAGGTAAATTAAAAATGCTCGCAGATAATACCTGAAAGGAATTTCCCGTAAAGAAGGCATCGGTTAATTATAATCAGCTTGGCTTTTAAATAAAAAGTCTTTTTCTTAAAAATTTATTTTGCCAGAGAAGACCCAAAGATAAAAGTTTTAAAAAGCCGAGCTTTGCCTAGGCAAAAAATTCTTTCAAAGCGCTCAAAAAAATTTTTGCTAAAATTAAAAGCTCCTGCTTTGCCTTTTTAAAACCAGCTTTAAAGCATTGGACTTTATTTGATGACGAATATGCTTGGATTTGGCAATTTGGGCAAGCTGGCGAGCATTGAGACCGCTGAGCAAATTCAGCGCGGTGGGAAGAGGTGTCTTAGGATGAATAACAATTTGATAGCGAATCTCCTCATTCTGAACCCACCCAGGATTGCGAACCAGCTCCTGAATAATCTCTGTGGTAAGCTGTGGGCTTTTTAATAACTGCAAAACCTCACTCGCACTAAGATGTGGGTTTTGTATGATGAAACGAAAAAGCGCTCGGTCTCCAAGCTGAATTAATGCTGATACCACTCTCCTGCTACCACGCTTTGCCAGCTGAATCTTCTCAGCTTTGCTAAGCTTGCGAACCGCTTGATACAAATTAGAATAATCGCTCCCGCTAAGAGAAAGTCTTTGCTCAAGAGCCTTTGTATCTTCTTTATCCTTTTCCTGCTCACTCTCTTCAAGCTCTTTTTGCTCAGATGCTTCCTGCTCAAGGATTCGCTCCTTGCTTTGTTCGCTCGCTTCCTCCAATATCCCCTGATTTGATAATTCCAGCTCTTTTTCTCGGCTTTCCAGCTCCTTTTCGCTTAATGCAGATTTGTATTTTTCAATTTTTTGAATCAGCTCTTCTGCTTTTTTTACCTCCAGCGCTACTCCGCTCGGAAAAATCCCCACCACTTCTGCTTGGCAAAAAAGAGGCTCGCTCGCCTGCGGAAGCCAAAGCTCAACTTCCAGCTGAGCTCGCACCTCAAGCGAATATTCACCTTTGATGAACAAGCCGGAATTTTTAAGATTATCTTCCAGCTCCCTCTCAACCTCTTCCCAGCTGGAAAATTTGCGAGTAAGCTTGGTCATAAATCTATCTCCTTTGATAGGCTAATTAAATAAACCTGCTGGCAAAGGTCGCTTTTGATTTTTTTCAAAGCAAACTAAGAGACTTTAATCCCGTGAGCTTCCAGCTCCCTTTTTGCCTCACGACAGTTGGGATTGCACTTAAGCGCCTTTTTAAACTCATTTATTGCCTCTTCTTTTTTCCCTTCATCTTTTAAAATCTTTCCCAGAAAAACATGGGCAGAGTCCATATTAGGATTCATTTTAATTGCCTTTAAGATTTTTTCTTTGGCAAGCTCTTTTCGCTCTTTTTTATCCAGCTCAGGATTGCAATAAATTGTCCAGCCTAAATAGCCGTAATATTCAGGCTCATCTGGCTTAAGCTCAACTGCTTTTTCAAACATTTTCTGCGCACCCGCCCAATCACGCCTGCGCACGCATTTAATTCCTTCCTGAAGAAATTTTTCCGCTTTGAGCCCATCAATTTCCTTTTTTTCTTTTTTGGCTTGAAGCTCTTTTAAATACTGCTTGCGCCTCTCTTCGGTTCTCAGCGCCTCATAAGCCTTGATTATCTCGGTGTTAATCTCCTCCAGCTTTAGCTCAAGCTCAGCAGAAAGTGAAGTGGGAAAGCGCGAGCGGTCAAATTGAGCCAAAAGCGAGCGGTAGGCTTTCTCTACCGTTTCATCATCAGCCTCTCTCTCAATGCCAAGTAGCTGGAAATAATCTTTGGATTTAAGCTCCATATAAAACTCCATAATTTTATCTGGCGATGTTTTTTCTTCTTCCTCTTCTGGCTCCTCCACCACCTCTGGTGCGTGAGCAGAGATAATAATACCCACCTCTGTCCTTGCTCCTACCTCTTCCCCAGGAACAAGCTCTCGGATGGGACTTGCCAGCCTGCCATCAATCCCCACCATTCCGCAGAGAAGAAAGAGATATAAAATGCGCTTGGTAAAAGGATACTCCTGCTCAAACTCCAGAAGCTCTCCCAAAGACCTCTTGCCGTCAATTGCTTTAATAAATTCCTTCTCCCGCTCATTAAGGTTGAAAAATTTTAATCTTTCCTCAAAGCCGGCGAGGAAGGTGATGGCACCATCATCAACTTTGCTTAACTCCTGTTCCAGAACCTGCTGAGGAAGGTAAAGATATATTCCCTCTTTTAAGACCGAATGAAATCCAAATTCAAACCTGTATATCCTTTCTATGAATTCTGTTTCTGCATAAAATCTATACTGCCCATCATCAAAGCTGAAGGCGCTTAAAAGCTTGGCTCGCGTCTGCTCCTTAACTGCCTGATAAAGCTCACGAGGCTTGAGCACCCCCAACCGAACCAGTGCTGCTCCCTGTTGAATGCCCTCTTTCATCATCAGCTCAACGCTACGCTCAAAATCTTCTTCACTAATCCTTCCCTGCTTAACCAGATACCTTCCCAAAGTCTCATCTCTGAGCGAGCTCTCCACATTAACTGGACTTCCCTGAATGATATAAATGGTTTTGTTAATCACTTCCTGAACCAAAACCAATCTTCCTGTTTGCTCTAGGTCGTAAAGATAGGTTAAGAGGCGGGGAACTGGATGTTCGCTGAGCGCTCCTTCAAGAAGAATCTCCATCACCCATCCTCCAAGCAGAAAAATCGCTTGAGCTCATCAAGTATTTTCTTATCTATCCAGCTTAGCTTTTGCAATTGAGAAAAATCTTTAAATCCGGCGAGCTCCCCCCGAAGCTGGATAAGCTCTTCTGCCCGCTTTGAGCCGATTCCTTTGATTATTCTAACCTGCTCCGAAGTTGCCTGATTAAGCATCATCTTTTTCCCAAGAGCAAACCTTGACCAGTTGCTCGCGCCCTTTTTTACCACCTGACAGTTATTTTTGCCCAGCTCAACTCGGTCAAGCTCAGCAAGGCTTGTGGGTGGACAGAAATCAGAAATCATCTTGGCAGAGCTATGTTTAGGGAGTTCAATCAAACTTTCGCTCTCTTCATAAGCCAACTCAACATAAATTTTATCTTTTTCTCTTCTTACTTCATATTTTATGACCAGCTGTTTTGCCAGAAAAGAAAAAATAACAAAGAAAAAAATAACCCCCAGCGTCTCACTTGCTTTTTTTGCGTTTTTTCTTTTTTTCATCTTTGTAGAGTTTGTAATCAATGCTGTCAATAAGAGCCTGCCAGCTTGCTTCAATGATATTATCAGATACTCCTACAGTTCCCCATCTGTCTTCACCGTCAGTGGATTCAATCAGCACCCGCACCTGGCTTGCTGTTCCCAGCCCAGCAGGAAGCACCCGGACTTTATAGTCAATGAGCTTTACCTCTTTAAGGCTAGGATAAAACCTTTCCAGCGCCTTGCGAAGTGCATTATCAAGCGCATTTACAGGACCCACTCCCTCAGCAGCTGTATGCTCAACCTTTCCCTCCACTTCCACCATAATGGTTGCTTCTGCTCTTGGGACTTTATCTTCAGGACGCTTTTCATCAATCACCCGAAAGCCTTTGAAATTAAAATATCGCTTGCGCCTGCCCAGATGCTTTTCTAAGAGAAGTTCAAAACTTGCTTCTGCTCCTTCAAATTCATAGCCCTGCTCTTCAAGCTTTTTCACCTCGTTTAATACCTTTTTGACCAGCGGGCTTGAACGGGAAAGCCTTATCCCAAATTCTTTAGTCTTGAACAAAATGGTGCTTTTGCCTGCTTGGTCAGAGATTAAAATCCTTCGGCGATTTCCAACCAGCGATGGGTCAATATGCTCATAGGTCTTTGGGTTTTTAAGCACTGCATCTGTATGCTGACCGCCCTTGTGAGCAAAGGCGCTATCACCAACATAGGGCTGGTGGCTATCGGGAGCGCGGTTTATAAGCTCCCAGACCAGGTGCGATACTTCCCGAAGATTTTTCAGTTTATCTTGCTCCAAAACCTTATAGCCCATTTTAAGCATTAAATCTGGTATTATTGCGCAAAGGTCTGCGTTTCCGCACCGCTCGCCAAAGCCATTAATTGTTCCCTGAACCATCTCCACCCCAGCCTCAACTGCCAAAAGAGAATTAGCAACCGCAAGCCCGCAGTCATTATGGGAATGAATAGAAAATTTAACTGGAAAAAGCGCCAGCACCTCTTTAATTACACTGACAACCTCGCTGGGCATAGCTCCGCCATTAGTATCGCAAAGGCAGATGACCTCTGCGCCTGCCTCACAGGCTTTTTCCAAACAATCCAAAGCATAAGAGCCAGACTCCCGATAAGCATCAAAAAAATGCTCTGCGTCAAAAAACACCTTTTTACCTCGCTGGCACAAATAATCAATCGTATCACCAATCATTCGGAGATTTTCTTTGGGGCTGGTGTGAAGAACATCTTTAATGTGCAACAGCCAGCTCTTTCCAACAACCGCAACATATTCAACATCCAGTCGGGCAAGTTTTGCCACCTGCGGGTCTTTGCCGGGAGTAAGATTTTTCTTACAGGTGGAGCCAAAGGCAACCAGTTTGGAGTTTTTTAATCCTCGTGCAATTAGCTCTTTAAAGAATCGCTCGTCTTTGGGATTGGCGCTTGGCCAACCTCCTTCAATAAAATGCATCCCCAGCTCATCAAGCTTCTCTGCAATTCTTAATTTATCTTCAATGGAAAAGTTAACATCTTCTCCCTGACAGCCATCTCGCAGGGTGGTGTCATATATATAAATTTGCCTTTTGGTCTGGCTCATTTTTTCTTTTTACTCCTTTTGGTGCTTGGTTTTTTACCTGTTTTTTCCAGCTCAAATGCGCTGTGAAGCTCTCTTACTGCCAGTTCAGTATATTTATCTTCAATCACGCAGGAGATTTTTATCTCGCTGGTGGAAATCATCTGAATGTTTACGCCAGCTTTGGCAAGCGTCTCAAACATTTTGGCTGCTATTCCAGAGGCGGTTCTCATACCCAGTCCAACTATGCTCACTTTGGAGATATGTGGGTCTATTTTTACCTCACCAGCTTTGAGCTTTTTGGCGCATTGTTCAGCAATCTTTTTTGCCCGGTTCATATCTTCTTTACGAACTGTAAAGGTAAGGTCAGTGTAGCCCCGCTCGCTCACATTCTGGACAATCATATCCACAACAATGTTCTGCTCGCTTAAGGGCTTGAAAATTTGCGCGGCAACTCCAGGCTTGTCAGGAACATTGCTGATGGTTATTTTGCATTCGTTCTTGTCATAGGCAACACCGCTGACCACGACTTTTTCCATTTCTTTATCCCCCCTCTCAACAATTGTTCCGGGTCGGTCATTAAAGCT
>CAZQJX010000006.1:0-39011 GCA_964592965.1 uncultured bacterium | reverse complement strand
AAGCAAGGAAAGTTCTGGCAGTATCACGACCTTCTTTATGAGCATCAGAGAGAGATGGCTAATTTAAGCAGGCAGGGTGAGGATAAGCTCAAAGATAAACTGGTGGAGTTTGCCAAAAAGCTTCATTTAAATATTGATAAATTCCTGACTGATATGGATAGCAAGGAGGTAGAAAAGTTAATTGAAGAGCATATGGACGAAGGAAAGCAAGTTAATGTTACAGGCACGCCCACTGTTTTCGTCAACGGTTATTTTTATGGATATAAACCAGATGACATTTTGAAGAAAATTGATGAGGAGCTCGCCAAGTGAAAATTTTAAAGGCACTGGGAATATTAATCTTTGCTTTTTTTATTAGCGCAAGCTTTCAAGGTGGAGTTGAAAGCCAAAAGCAAGAATATCCTGCGCTGGAGGTAGAAAGACCCTTGCTTCTTCCCAAAGGGTTTTTTGAGATTAGAGGTCAATTTTCTTATTTTGACGCCCAGAAGTATTTTAATGATGATAAAAAGCCCACAGATTTTCCAGAGGATGCTGATTGGAGAATGTTTAATGCCCAGATTGAAATTGGCTGGGGAGCTCTTAAATGGCTGGAGGTAGGTGCAAGAATTCCTTATCTGGCGGGAAAGGAATTTTATGCAAAAGGGCAGAACATCGGAGATGTTTGGTCTTATCTTCTTTTTTCTTTTTATAAAAAGGAGAGTGTGGAGCTAGGAGCAAGGCTTGAGATAAGCTTTCCTACTGGTGAGCACAACCGAAAGATGGGGCTGAGAGATAGTGAATATTACCTAGAAGATTTAGTTACAGGCAATCCCTACTCGGATTTTCTTTTTGGGCTGGATTTTTGCTGGCATCAAAAGAATTTTGCTCTCCGTGCAAAAGGTGGTTATGTTCTTACGCAGGCGGGAGAAGTTAAAAAGGGAATTGAAGGGCTGGAGCAAACAGTAAAGATAGATACAGGAGATAAATTTTTTCAATCCATAGATTTTCTTTATCAATTAAACGAGCGGTGGGTATTAATTGGTGGTGTTAGTTATTTTAATCAACAGGCGGATAAGGAAGAGGGAGAGAGTTTAGACAATCCTCGTGAGCTTTTGAGCATATTAGGAGGGGTTGAGTATCAGCCTCAAACTAACTATGAGCTATTTTTTCAAATAGGCGCTTCTCTTGTGGGCAGAAATCAGCCTGTAGCCTATCCGATTGTAATTGGCATTGAAAATCGCTTTTAAGCAAATAAGCCTTTCTTTACTTAAAAGATATCTTGTGCTAATTTTATCGGGCAAGAGTAAAAATGGCACAGGTAGCGGTGATAATAGGGAGCGATTCGGATTATGAGAACATCAAGTCTTGCCTTGATGAGCTTTTAAGCTTAGGAATTGAATATGAGCTTCGGGTTTTAAGTGCGCATCGCACGCCTGAGGAACTGGTCAGATATGTTAAAAATGCAGAGAAGCGGGGGATAAAATTGTTCATTGCAGGAGCAGGCAGAAGCGCGCATCTTCCCGGAGTAATTGCAGGTTATACAACTCTACCAGTGATAGGGGTTCCTCTTTCAGGAATGCTTGACGGTTTAGATGCGCTTTTGAGCATTGTTCAGATGCCTCAAGGAGTGCCGGTTGCGACTATGGCGGTTGGAAAAGCAGGTGCAAAAAACGCTGCGATTTTAGCAGGCGAAATCCTTGCCATTTCTAACCCAGAGCTTAAAAACAAGCTCAAGCAAAAGAAAAAAGAACTTAAGCAAAAAGTTAAACAAAGAGAAAAACAGCTTTTAAATAAAATTTCCTTGAAAAAATGAGGCTCTTTCCTTCTTGTATTCCCTGTCTTTTGCAAATGGTAATTACTGCCTGCAGGGCTGGCAATGCGAGTGATGATAAAATTTTCTTAGCCCTAAAAAAAGCGCTTTCCTATCTTTCAGAGATAGATTACTCTCAACCAGCTCCTGATTATTCCCAGCCTATTTTAGAATATGTCTCACAGGTTTTAGGCGAGCCTGACCCGTTTAAAGAGATTAAAAGGCGCTCCAATCAAATAGGGATAAAACTTGCTTCTGAACTTGCCCTACCTTTTTTAGAAAAAGCAACTAGTGAAAAAGACCGCTTGATTCGTGCCTTAAAAATAAGCCTTGCGGGAAACATTGTAGATTACGCTATTCTTCCTGATATAAATGCAGATATAGAAACAAAGCTTGCCCAAGCCCTTGATGTAAAGTTTGCTCGACTGGAGCTAGAGGATTTTCTTGTTCAGCTTGACCGCTCCCCCAAAATTCTTTTTCTTTGCGACAATGCTGGTGAAATTGCTTTTGACAAAATTTTAATTCAAGAGCTTAACAAAAAAGCAAAGGAGATTATAGTTGCGGTAAAATCAGGTCCTGCCCTGAATGATGCTCTTTTAGAAGATGCAATTGAGGTGGGGTTGGATAAGATTGATAAGGTAAAGATTATCACCACTGGTCAGGCTAGAATGGGACTTGATTTTGAAAAGATGGGCGCAGAACTCAAACAGCTATGGGAAGAAGCAGACATTATCATTGCCAAAGGGCAGGCAAATTTTGAATGCCTTTTTGACAAAGGGTTAGGTATATATTTTCTCACCCTTATTAAATGTGCTCCTTTAAGCAGATATTTGGGTGTAGAAAAGGGAAGTGCTATATTTGCCCGGGGAGAGACTAAATGAGCAAAAGGCTCAAACTAACGCAAGATAATTTTTCTGCACTTGTAGATAAGGCTTTTGAAGTAATTTTAATGGGTGGTGTAATTGCCTATCCTACAGAGAGCCTTTATGGTCTGGGAGCATTGGTGAGCCGACCAGAAGCTATTGAGCGAATAAGAAAGATTAAAGGGAAAAAAGAGCCCATTTTGATTTTGGTCAAAGGCGTGGAAATGGCAGAGCGATATGTGCACATTGACCAGCAGGCAAAAAGATTAATTGACCATTTCTGGCCAGGACCTCTGACCATAGTTTTACCAGCTAAAATGGGAATGGCAGAAGCTGTTCGGTCAGGCTCTGCCGGAATAGGTATTAGATGGAGTAGCGACCCGTTTGCACAGGCGCTGGTTGAAAGGGCTTTTGAGCCCATAACCTCTACCAGCGCCAATCGTTCAGGAAAGCCTCCTTTAACTGATGCGGAAGAAATTGAAAAAGAGCTAGGAGATGAGGTTGACCTTATTATAGATGCTGGCAAAAAGCAAGGTCCAGCTTCTACTGTGCTTGACCTTACAGGAGCAGAGCCTAAGCTAATTCGTGAAGGTGCAATTAAATTTGATGACCTAAAGAGATTTTTTTAAATGGTACGAATTCAACCTTTTAAGGCTATTTTTTATAATACATCTAAAGCTGGTGCTATTGAGAATTTGATTGCACCGCCTTATGATGTTCTTGACTCTACCAAGGCAAATAAGCTGGCACAAAAAAGTCCTTTTAATGTAATTCATATCACATTTTCTCTCTCAGCTGATTCAAATTTTTACTCATCTGCAAAAGAGAAATTTTTTCAATGGCTAAAGGAAGGTGTTTTAAAGAAAACTTCTGAAGAAGGTATTTATTTTTATGAAGTAAACTTTGAATATATTTTAGGTGGAAGAAAGAGAAAAGTAGCGAGAAGGGGGTTTTTTGCTTCTCTAGGCTTGAGTAATTATTCACAAGGAGAGGTTTTGCCTCACGAGCGCACTCTTTCTGAGCCGAAAAAAGACCGATTGGCACTTCTGCGGTCAGTTAGGGCAAACTTAAGCCCCATTTTTTGCCTTTATTCTGACCCAAGCCTTGAGATTATCAATGCTTTGGCAGAAGCAGAGAAAAAAGAGCCGATTTTTGAATTTTGTGATGATGAAGGGTTTGAGCATAAATTTTTCTCCATTTATGACCAAAATCTTTTGCAAAAAATTTCTGACTATTTTGCCCAAAAAAGAGTATATATTGCAGACGGTCATCATCGCTATGAGACTGCCTTAGAATATTGGAGAGAGCTTTTGGCAAAAGGAGATAAATGGGCAAAGCAGGCTGGCTGGATAATGAGTTATTTTACTCCCATTGAAGAAGCGGGCTTGGTTATTTTCCCTTATCATCGTTTGCTTCGCAATTTATCTTCTGTTCAGCTAGATGGATTAGTTGAAAGAGTGAGTGAATATTTTTACACTCATCTCATTTTTGACCATCTAGATAAAGAAACTATCTGGGAAGTTATGAGGAAAATTGAAGAGCTAAATGACCGAGAAATGATAATGATAGATAATGAACGCAGAGTCTGGCTTATTTCCTTAAAAGAGAATTATCAACAGGAGTTTTTTAATTTTTTGGATGTGGAGATACTTGAGGAGCTGATTTTAACAAGAATTTTAATGATTAGTAGAGAGGAAATTTTAGGCGAAAAAGTGGTTAGTTATGAGACGAGCGAAGAGCGTATAGCAGAGAAGATTTTTTCTCAGGAATATCAACTGGCTTTTCTTTTAAAACCTATTTCTGCTCAAAAAGTTATTGAACGAGCAGAGCAGGCAAAAGCAATGCCAGAAAAGAGCACCTATTTTTATCCCAAACTTCCAAGCGGTCTTGTTTTTCGGCTTATTTTAGATGAGTAAAAATATTTTTAATCCAATTTGACGAATTTAAGAAAAAGGTTTATGTGCTTAAAGATAAAAAACAATGCAAAAAGAGCCCAAGAAATTATGGCGAGATTTGGCTATTTTGTCTGGTCTTGGAATAGAGGTGGGATTTGCGGTAGGAATTGGTGCGGTAATTGGATATTATCTGGACCAACATTTTCATACTCAGCCTTGGCTACTCCTTCTTTTCACAGGTTTTGGTATAGGAGCAGCCATTAAAGCGATTTTAAGAGAAGTAAAACGCATTCAGACTCAAGAACAATCAAAAGATGAGTAAATATTTGGTTTTTAAGGCAAGCATAATTATAATTATTTATGGTCTTTTAGCTGGGATGCTTTTGAAAATGATGGGTAAAAATGAGCTTAGCGATGGAATTTTTGCAGGAGCTGGATTAGCTTGGACTGAATTATGTCTTACTGCGCTAATTATCCAAAAACTTTTTCAGACTAGCTCCAAGAAAAGGTGGGCTGTTGTTTTGGGATTAAAATCTCTGGGTATGTTTTTAGTTTTAGCAGGATTTATTTTTTTAATAAAGTTAAATGAAACTGGCATACTGATAGGTTTTTCAGGCTTGATTCTTACAGCTATTATCTTACCAGTTATATCTAAAAAGGAGTGGGTTTAATGGAGCATCCTTTAACCTTTGCATCTTTACTTTTTGGAGAAGTTGAACCACAAAAAGGATACTTTAACAAAATCATTGACCCTGTTCCTATTCTTTATTCAGGGGTTGTTGCTGTTGTTCTGATTGGTTTAATTGTAGCCTTTCAATTAAAGCTTAAAAAAAGCAAAACCACTCTTATCCCCTCTCCCCACTTTAATCTATTTAACTTTTTTGAGGTTCTCCTTGATATATTTGCTGGCTACTTGCGAGAGCTTTTAGGCAAAGACTGGAAGCGATATGTTCCCATTTTGCTCTCTTTGTGGGTAGTGATACTTTTCAGTAACTTTCTCGGTCTCATCCCTTATTTTGAGCCACCTACTTCTAATCTTAATACCAATGTGGCAATGGCAATAGTAGTATTTTTCGCTACACAATATTATGGCTTTCGCGCACATGGGATTAAGTATTTAAAGCAGTTTGTAGGACCTGTGCTTTGGCTCGCTCCGCTTATGATCCCCATTGAGCTGATTGGGCATTTAGCAAGGGTGCTCAGTTTATCTGTCCGACTTTTTGGAAATATGTTCGCTGACCATACTTTAGTAGCTATCTTCTTAATTTTGGCTGCACCGTTCGTGCCTGTAGCTTTTATGACGCTGGGAATTTTGGTTAGCGTAGTTCAGGCTTTTATTTTTTCTATTTTAAGTGTAGTATATTTTTCCATTGCCATATCAGAGGAGCATTAAATTTTGATGAAAGGAGGATGAAAGATGGCAAAAAAAGTAATACTTGCAGTTATTTTCCTTGCTGGAGTAGGCTTTGCTTTTTATGCATGGGGACAGGAAGGAGAAGCTGTGGCTGGAATTAGTTATCCAAAGGCTATTGGACTTTTGGCAGGTGGATTGACTATTGCTCTTGCTTCTGTTGCAGGTGCGCTTGGTCAGGGAAGAACTGCATCCAGTGCAATGGAAGGATTGGCGAGAAATCCAGGCGCGCAAGGACCTATGTTTACTCAATTAATTGTTAGTCTGGCTTTAATTGAGTCTTTGGTTATTTATGCTCTAATTATTGCTTTTATGATACTCGGCAAGGTGGGTTAAAAAGACTTGACAAATTACTACAAAATGAGGTATATAATAAACAAACCCACCTGTAGAGAACTCTCCGTAGAAAAAATAGATATGAGCGGATAGTTATGTATTACCAATACATACCTATAGGCTTTTTGGCTTTGCTCAGCTTTGGTCTGGCGGTATTTTTTACCTTTTGTGCGGTTTATTTAGGACCAAGAAAAATTACTAAAGCTAAACTGGAGCCGTTTGAGTGCGGTAATCCCAGTGAGGGAAATCCTCATACCAGATTTTCCATTAAGTTTTATGTTGTGGCGGTCATTTTTATTGTGTTTGACATTGAGGCAGTTTTCTTTTTTCCCTGGGCTGTTGTTTTTAAAAAGCTTTCTGTGGGAGAAGGATGGAAATTCCTTTTTGGAACTATTGAAATGGGGATATTTTTAGTGGTGCTAGCACTGGCTCTCTGGTATGCTTGGCGCAAAGGGGGCTTGGAATGGGATTAGAGACCATATTTGGAGAGAGCTGGATTACCACTAAATTGGAGTTTTTTATCAACTGGGCACGAAAATTCTCTCTTTTCCAGTATCCATTTGTTACTGCTTGTTGTGGAATGGAATATATGAGCACAATGTGTGCTCATTATGACCTTGCCCGCTTTGGTGCAGAGTTCACTCGCTTCACCCCGCGTCAGGCAGATTTGCTTTTGGTGGTGGGAACGGTTAATCACAAGCTGGCTCCTGTTTTGCGCAAGGTATATGACCAGATGTGCGAACCTAAATGGGTGATTGCCTTTGGAGCTTGCGCCAGCACCGGCGGGTTTTATGATAATTACGCGGTAGTGCAGGGGATAGATAAAATCATCCCGGTGGATATTTACATCCCTGGCTGTCCTCCCCGTCCGGAGATGGTGCTTGAGGCATTTATTAAGCTTCAGGAAAAGATTCAAAAAGAAAAGCTCACAAAAAATGAGTGAAATAGTTTTAGAAAAGTTAAAAGAGCGCTTTGGCGAAGCAGTGCTTGAGGTGCACAGCCAGTGCGGAGATGATACCGCGCTCATTAAGCCAGAGGCGCTTTTGGATGTAATGAGGTTTTTAAAGGACGAGCTTGGCTTTGAGATGCTTATGGATTTAACTGCAGTTGACCATTTGGGTGAGGAGCCGAGGTTTGAGGTGGTTTATCATTTAAAATCTTTTAGCAGGGGCTGGCGGGTGAGAGTGAAGGTGCGGGTGCCAGAGGAAAATCCAGAAGTGGATAGCCTTACACCTTTGTGGAAGGGCGCTAACTGGTATGAGCGGGAGTGCCACGAGTTTTATGGCATTAAGTTTCGTGGACATCCAGACCTGCGTCCGCTCCTGCTTTATCCAGAGTTTAAGGGCTATCCGCTTCGCAAGGACTACCCGCACAAAAAACGCCAGCCAAGAATACCGCTTATTAAGCCGGAGACAAGATGATTAAGCTGAGCGATACCACTAAAGACCTTCATACACGCTATTTAAGCGTGCTTATGGGACCAAGCCATCCAGCAATGCACGGCACCATCAAAATGGATTTGGTGCTGGATGGCGAGACCGTGGTGGATATTGATATTGACCCAGGATATTTGCACCGCGGTTTTGAAAAAGAATGCGAAGACCATCGCTGGAATCAAATTGTTCCTTACACAGACCGCCTCAACTATGTCTCTGCCATAATCAACAATGTTTGCTATGCAATGGCGGTTGAGAAGCTTTTGGGCATAAGCAAGGATATCCCTGAGCGGGCTCAGTGGCTTCGGCTCATCCTCTCTGAAATAAGCCGAATTTGCGACCACTGCACCTGCTTAGCAGCAATGACAATGGAGCTGGGAGCTTTTAGTGCATTTCTTTATTTCATCAAGGTCAGGGAATGGTTTTATGAGCTTTTAGAATCAGTAACTGGAGCTCGAGTGACCTATTCTTGGACTCGCATTGGTGGTGTGCGCTGGGATATTCCAGAAGGATTTGAAGAGCAAACCAAAAAAGCCATAGAAAAAACTTTACCTGTGCTCAAAGAGATTCACGGCTTGTTTGATAAAAACCGCATTTTTCTAGAGCGAACTGTTGGTGTGGGCGTGATTAGCAAGGAGGATGCTATTTCTTATGGTATTACAGGTCCTTTCCTTCGTGCCACTGGATTTTATTATGATGTGCGCAAAGCTCATCCCTATCTTTTCTATGATGAGGTGGAATTTGAGGTTCCCCTTGGTGAAAACGGTGATACCTATGATCGGTATCTGGTGAGGCTTTTGGAAATAGAGCAGAGTATAAGAATCATTGAGCAGGGCTTAGCAAAACTTCCAAAAGGTCCGGTGATGATTGAAGACCCAAGGCTTGCGCTTCCGCCCAAAGAACAGGTTTACAACACCATTGAAGGCACAATTAATCATTTCAAGCTTATCTTTGAAGATATTTATGTTCCTGCAGGTGAAGCCTATGCTTATGTTGAGAGCCCAAATGGAGAGCTTGGCTTTTACATTGTTTCCAAAGGTGGGAATAAACCCTGGAAATGCAGGGTGCATCCGCCCTGCTTTCCAATTATGGCAGCGTTGGGAGAGATTATAAAAGGGCATATGGTTGCGGATATTATTCCGATTTTTGGCTCAGTTAATATGATCGGTGGAGAGATGGACAGGTAGAGGTTTTGAAAATGGCAGTGGAATTTTCAGAGAGCGCCAAAAAGGAGCTTGAGCAAATTCTCAAGCGCTATCCAAGCAAGCAGAGTGCGGTTTTACCTGCGCTTCATCTGGCGCAAAAGGAGTTTGGTTATATAAGCAATGAGGTAATTGAGTATATCGCTGAGCTTCTTGAACTTCCGCCAGCAAGGGTTTATGGCACTGCTAGTTTTTACACAATGTTCAATCGCAAACCAGTAGGTAAATATTTGATTCAGGTATGCACGAACATTTCCTGCTCAATGCTTGGTGCGCTGGATATGTTTGAGTATCTTTCACAAAAGCTGGGCATTAAAGAAGGCGAGACTACTCCCGATGGAAAATTTACCCTTGTGCGGGTGGAGTGCTTGGGCGCCTGCGGAGAAGCTCCTGTTATTCAAATTAATGATAAATATTACGGAAACCTAACCAAAGAAAAGCTGGACAAAATCTTGGCAGAGTTGGAATAAGCGATGGATAAAAATCTTTTAAAAAATTTAACTTCAGAGTTAAAAGCACAGCTAAAGCAGGCTTTGAAAGGAAAGATGGTGAATTTAATTCTTTTTGGCTCTTTTGCTCGTGGAGACTATGCAGAAGGTTCAGATGTGGATTTTGTTCTTCTTCTTAATGAAAAGCTTTCAAAACAAGAAGAAGAAAAGCTCTCTGAGATTTCAGCTCAGCTTTCTTTAAAATACGATACTGTGGTGATGTGTTTGGAGTATTTAAAGGAAGATTTTGAAAAGAGTTCTTCACCTTTTATTCAAAATGTAAAAAGAGAAGGCATCAGGATATGAAGGAGGACATTAAAGCTTTGATAGCAAAAGCAGAAAAAAGCATTGGCGCAGCAAAGGAATTGTTAGAAAAAGATTATTTTGATTTTGCTATATCTCGTTCTTATTATGCAATGCTTTATTGTGCGCAAGCTCTGCTTTTAGCAAAGGATTTAAGCTATTCAAAGCATTCTGCGGTAATTAGTGCTTTTGGAAAGGAGTTTGTTAAAAGCGGAGAATTTTCTGAAGAACTTCATAAAAATCTCATTCAGGCGTTTAAAGAGAGACAAAAATCAGATTACGAAATTAAGTATGAATCCACAAAAGAAAAGGCAAGGGAAATTTTGCAAAAAGCAGAAGAATTTCTCGAGCAAACTAAACAATATTTTGAAAAATGACTGAAGAAGCAAAAATACTTACTGCCAACTGGGGCAAGCCCAATTCTACTAGTATAGATGTTTATCTTGCCAGCGGTGGGTATAAGGCTGCGGAAAAGGCGCTTGATATGCCCCCAGAAAAAGTTTGCCAAGAAGTTTTGGATGCTGGGCTTCGGGGAAGAGGCGGTGCTGGCTTTCCTGCAGGAAGAAAATGGATGTTTATGCCCAAAGATGACCGCCCCAAATATCTTTGCGTGAACGCAGATGAGGGCGAGCCAGGAACCTTTAAAGATAGGGAAATCATCCGCAACGACCCGCATATGCTCATTGAGGGCATCATCATTGCCTCGTGGGCAATGGGCGCAAATACCGCTTATGTTTACATTCGGGGAGAGTTTAGTGAGCCAGCAGATATTTTGGAGCGAGCCATCAAAGAGGCTTATGAGCGAGGCTTTTTGGGCGAGCGGATATTCGGAAAAGATTTTAACCTTAATGTTTATGTGCACAGGGGAGCTGGGGCTTATGTGTGCGGAGAAGAAACCGCACTGATTGAGAGCCTTGAGGGAAAGCGTGGCAATCCTCGCATTCGTCCGCCTTTTCCGCCCCAGCGGGGAGTTTATGATATGCCGACAACTGTTAACAATGTAGAGACCATTGCTTCTGTGCCTTACATAATCAGAGAGGGTGCTCAGGCATATAGGAAATTTGGCACTGAAAAAAGTCCAGGCACAAAGCTTTTCTGCATAAGCGGACACATTGAAAAACCTGGTGTTTATGAGCTTCCTTTGGGATTTCCTTTAATGAAGCTCATCAATGAGGTAGCAGGTGGGGTGAAAAACGGGTTGAAATTAAAGGCGGTTATTCCGGGTGGAAGCTCGACCCCAATCCTTCGGGCAGAGGAGTGCGAGGGAGTTAATCTGGATTATGAATCGCTCCAAAAGGCAGGCTCTTTGCTTGGCTCGGGCGCAGTAATAGTGATTGCAGAGGGAACCTGTATGCCCAAGCTACTTGAGATACTTACTCATTTTTATGCGCATGAGAGCTGTGGTCAGTGCACCCCTTGCAGGGAAGGCACTGGCTGGATGGCGCAGATTGCAAAGCGGATTTATCTTGGAAACGCAGAAATGAAAGATTTAGATGTGCTTTTGAGCTTGGCAGAAAATATGACTGGAAGGACAATTTGCCCGCTAGCAGATGCAGCAGCAACACCAGTGAAGAGCTTTTTAGCTAAGTTCCAAGAGGAATTTGAGCATCATATTCGCAATCGCGGATGTCCGCGGGAAAAGCCTTTTCCAGTGGAGTGGAAATAAATGGCAATTAAGGTGACCATAAACGGAAAAGAAATTATCACAGAAGAGGGCAAGACCATTCTTCAAGTTGCCCTTGAAAATGGCATTTACATTCCGCATTTTTGCTATCATCCCCATCTGGAGATTCGGGGAAGCTGTCGTATGTGCCTGGTGAAGGTTGAAGGTATGCCCAAGCTTCAAATTTCCTGTGCAACTCGTGTGCAGGATGGAATGGTAGTGGATACTGAATGTGAAGAAGTAAGAGAAGCAAGGCGGGCGGTTTTGGAATTTATGCTTAAAAATCATCCTATAGATTGCCCGATTTGCGATAAGGCGGGAGAGTGCACGCTCCAAAACTACTATATGGATTATGACCTTGCTCCTAGTCGGCTCAATCCGCTGGATGCAAAGGTTAAAAAAGGGAAACGCCTAGTAATGGGGCCCACGCTGATTCTTGACCAGGAGCGATGCATACTTTGTCATCGCTGTGTGCGGTTTATGCGTGATATTGCTCGGGATGAATGCCTTACGCCAGCGGAGCGTGGAGACCGCACAGTGATAACAACCTTTCCGGGAAAAGAGATAAACAACCCTTATTCTCTCTGCCTTACTGATATTTGCCCGGTTGGAGCTTGGACAAGCAGAGATTTTCGCTTTAAAAAGCGGGTGTGGTTCTTAACGCGCTCTCCAAGTATCTGCCCTTATTGCGCACGTGGATGCAATATTTGGATTGACCATGAAAATGGTATAGTTTATCGAATTCGTCCAAGAGAAAATGAAAAAGTAAATAAAAGCTGGGCTTGTGATGAAGGCAGGCTGGCTTATAAAGCAATCAATGAAAATCGGCTTTTGCGTGCCCAAGTTCGCGAGAATGGAGCTTTGCGTGAAATAAGCCTTGAAGTGGGAATAACCCGTGCGGTAGGGCTTTTAGAAGAAAGTCAGGGAAGGATTTTGGGATTAGTGAGCGCAAGCGCAAGCCTGGAAGAAGCAGATATTTTTAAAAAGCTAATTTTAAGCTTAGGCGGTGAGGTCGCTTACTATCGCAGAAAAGAAGGAGAGGATGATTTTCTTTTGAGAAGGGCGGACAGAGATGCCAATCTTAAAGGTATGCAGAGGCTGGGCTTGAGCGAGTTTTCTTCAACCAGCCTTGCAGACATTAAGCTGGTGGTGGTTTTAGAAAGCCTTTACTCAGAGCCTATGGAGCTGGCAGATAAACCGCTTTTGGTTTTAAGTCCGAAGATGAGCGCGCTGGTGGAAAAATCAACGGTTGCGCTTCCTATCACTTGTTATGCGGAAAGCGAAGGCACTTTTATTAACTTTGAAGGCATAGAGCAGAAATTTTATCCAGCACTTACGCCAAAAGGAGATGCAAGGGACGGGGTAAGTTTAATTAAAGAGCTGGCAAAACGAGCAGAGCTGGAGATAGAAAAATGACCCTTGATGAGCTGGTTTTAACATTAATTCAATGCCTTTGGGCGTTTCTGGCATTTGCTGGCGTTGCCAGTTTAGCTGGACTGCTAACTTGGGCGGAGCGAAAGCAGGCTTCGCTTATTCAGGACCGAATCGGACCTAACCGGGCAAATGTTCGGATAATCCATAACTGGCGTCTTTTCGGAATTTTCCACCCAATTGCTGATGCGACCAAAATGCTTTTTAAAGAAGATTTCATCCCTGAGGGCGCTTGGAAGTGGATGCATACAATTGCGCCTATTCTTTCTTTAGGGCTCAGCTTTGTGGTTTTTGCAGTGATTCCTTTTGCAGGTCCGCTCACTATTCACTGGAAAGATATACCAGCAGAGAATATTCCATTGATTGGTAGATTTTTCCCAGGCGATGTTTTACATCTTTCCAATTTCACCATAACTTTTCAAGCTTCGGATTTGAATGCTGGGCTTCTTTTTGTCTTAGCAATGGGAGGATTGCTTGTTTATGGGGTTTTGATGGGAGGGTTTAGCTCTAACAACAAATATTCTTTTCTTGGAGCTATGCGTGCAGCTAATCAGATGTTCAGCTATGAAGTTGCGCTGGGATTGAGCATTATTGGAGTGGTGATGATGTATGGTTCAACTAGCATAAGCACGATTGTTCAGCGTCAGGGAGAGCTTTGGTTGGGAATCATTCCTAAATGGGGCATCATCACCCAGCCGATAGCTTTCTTTTTGTTCTTTGCCTGCGGGCTGATGGAAATTAAGCGCATTCCTTTTGACCTTCCTGAGGGAGAAAGCGAAATCGTCGCTGGATACTTCCTTGAATACTCAGGCGCAAAATTTATGATGTTTATGTTTACTGAATATATTGAGCTAGTTATGCTTGGTGCAATGAGCGCGGTGCTTTTCTTTGGTGGCTGGCAAATACCTTGGGTGGATGCTCAGGGAATAAAAATTCCGCTTCTTCATATAAATGTGATTTGGGCAAATCTTGAATGGGTAAAACAAGCAAGCTGGCATCTTGATTTAATTAACCTTTTGGTGGTCATTGCTCAAGGAGGGTTCTTTGCCCTCAAGGTAATCTTTTTCTGTTGGCTTTTGATTACTATTCGCTGGACTTGGCCAAGGTTTAGGTATGACCAGATAATGAGGCTGGGCTGGAGAAGAATTCTTCCCCTAGCAATGGCAAACATTGTTTTGACCGTGGCGGTGATTTTGCTTGAGCAAAAATATAAGCCGGTGCTAGAGCGGATTTTGGGGTATTAGGATGGAAAGAAAAAAGCCACATCCTAACTGGGTTAGACTCTATTTGCCAGAGCTACTTCGTGGGCTTTTTATAACCAGCAGACATTTTGTTATTAACTTTTTCGGATTTTTACCCGGCTTTAGCAGGTTTGTAAAAAAAGAAGTTCAGACTATACAGTATCCTGAAGAAAAGCGCTGGATAGCTGACCGCTGGCGTGGCAGGCACCGGCTTAACCGCAGGGAAGATGGCTCGGTTAAATGCGTGGCTTGCTTTTGCTGTGCTACTGTTTGTCCTTCGGGTTGTATTCACATTGAAGCAGGAGAAGCTCCTGAAGGTGCGGAGATTGAAAAGTATCCTAAGAAATTTGAAATTAACCTTTTTGAATGCGTGTTCTGTGGGCTTTGTGTGGAAGCCTGCCCCTGCGATGCTTTATATATGGACACCAAGATAATGGATTTAGCGCAGGATAGCCCAGAAAAATTCATATTAACTTTGGAGGATTTAATTAATTACTAAAAATGCAAGAGACAATAGCACAGACGGTTTATAGTTTGAGCTTTTATGTTCTGGCATTAATAGCGGTGGTGAGCGCTCTTATTGTAATAATTCAGCGCAACCCAATAATCAGTGCCATTTGGCTGGTGGTGAGCTTTGTTTGCGTGGCGGGAATTTATGTGCTTTTGCAGGCGCATTTTTTGGCAATGGTTCAGATTTTGGTTTATGCAGGAGCAGTGATGGTTTTGTTTGTGATGGTGGTTATGCTTATGGATTTGAAGGAGCTAGGCGAGGCAGAACGCAGGCAGAGATGGATTAGATTTTTTGGAGCACTAAGCGGAATTTTAATTATGCTTTGGCTTTTAATTCTTGCCTCGCAGGCTTGGAAGGTAAGCTGGAAGCCAAAGCCGATTTTAGGAACAGGCACAACCGAGCGGATTGGAGAGGTTCTTTTCACTCGCTATCTTCTTCATTTTGAGATTTTGAGTTTGGTTATTTTATCTGCGGTGATAGCGGTGATATATCTTGCACGGAGATGGGAGGATAAAGGTTGAGGATAGGTGCAGAACATTTTTTGGTTTTAAGTGCGCTTCTTTTCTCTATTGGTATGATAGGAGTTTTGGTTCGCAGGAATGTTCTTATCATTTTGATGAGCATAGAGCTTATGCTTAATGCAGGTAATTTGGCGCTGGTGGGGTTTGCTCATTATCTTGGAGATGTTTCGGGTCAGGTTTATGCGTTTTTGATTATGGTGATAGCTGCCTGTGAGGTAGCGGTAGGATTAGCTTTAATTCTTGCGCTGTTTAGAAACAAAGACACGCTAGATGCAGATAAAATCAACATTATGAAGTGGTGAAAAGATGGAAGAAGGAATAAAGGCACTGGAACAGAGCTGGCTGGTATGGATAGTGCTTTTTCCCTTTTTGGGATTTTTGTTTAATGGATTGGGCTGGATAATTTTCCGCAAGCGCTATCCCCGATGGCTGGCAAATTGGATAGGGTGTCTTAGTGTTTTTGGTGCGTTTCTTATAACAGCGTTTGGATTTTATTGGATTCTTCATCAGCCAAAAGATGTATATTTTTACCAGAAGGTTTTTACCTGGCTAAAGGTTGGAGATTTTCAGGCAGATTTTGGTCTGATTTTTGACCATCTATCTGCCATTATGTGCCTTGCTGTTACTTTGGTTGGGCTTTTGATTCATATTTATGCTACTGG
Organism: uncultured bacterium; assembly: GCA_964592965.1. Classification (GTDB taxonomy): domain Bacteria; phylum RBG-13-61-14; class RBG-13-61-14; order RBG-13-61-14; family DRUE01; genus CAZKMM01. The sequence goes on along the minus strand of CAZQJX010000006.1, from coordinate 23,259 downwards.
TTATATGTCTCATGACCCTGCTTATGCCCGCTTTTTTGCTTATATGAACTTGTTTATGTTTATGATGCTCACTCTGGTTGTAGCAGATAATATAGTGCTACTGTTTGTTGGATGGGAAGGGGTTGGGCTTTGCTCTTATCTTTTGATTGGTTTCTGGTATGAGGATTGGGAAAAAGCCCGAGCTGGACTTAAGGCATTTATTGTTAACAGGATTGGAGATTTCGGATTTCTGCTCGGAATATTTACTTTGTTCTGGGCATTGCATACAGTTGAGTTTATGCCAATGAGGCATTGGATAGAGGCTCATCCTGAGGAGTTTTCTCAGCTGAGCTTATTTGGAATTAGCGTTGCCACGCTGGCGGGAATTTTCCTTTTTATTGGTGCTACTGGTAAGAGCGCGCAAATTCCACTTTATGTCTGGCTTCCTGATGCAATGGCAGGTCCTACTCCAGTAAGTGCACTCATTCACGCAGCAACAATGGTCACCGCTGGTGTTTATATGATAGGGAGATTAAGCTTTGTTTATGTTCATTCGCCGGTGGCGCTAGCAGTGGTCGCTATTGTGGGGGCACTAACTGCACTTTATGCAGGAACCATAGGCATTACCCAGAACGACATCAAAAAAGTTTTGGCTTATTCAACCATCAGCCAGCTTGGGTATATGTTTTTGGCAATGGGGACAATGGCGTTTTCTGCAGGAATTTTTCACCTTTTCACTCATGCATTTTTCAAGGCGCTTTTGTTTTTGGCAGCAGGCTCAGTAATTGTTGCTTTTCATCATAAGGAGCAGGATATTACCAAAATGGGCGGTCTTTCTCGTTATCTTCCTTGGACACATCGCACGGTATTTATAGCATTTCTTGCTATAATTGGTCTTCCACCTTTTGCAGGATTTTTCTCCAAAGACGAAATTCTCTGGAGGTCGCTGGCAACTTCTAATGAATTTCTTGCTCGCTATCATTTGAATAAGCTTGTTTGGGCGCTGGGAGTATTGGCTGCGCTGGTCACTGCCATTTATATGACTCGCTGGATGGTGCTTATTTTCTGGAATGGATGTCGGGTGGAGACAGAAAAGAGAGAGGAGCTTAGGGAATCGCCCACAAATATGATTATTCCTATGATTTTGCTCGCTGTGGGTAGCGCCTTTGCTGGATTTTTGGGTGTGCCTCATTTTCTCGGCGGGCACAACTGGTTTGAGGCATTCCTTGAGCCAGCCTTTGCTCATACACCACCTCAGGCTGTGCCCAGACTTCCTGGAATAGGAGGACCAGAGCCTGTTGAAGTGATTTTGATGGTTATTTCTGTAGGAATGGCGGTTTTGGGCTGGCTTTTGGTGCATTATTTATATCTGGCAAAGCCAGGCAGTGCAGAGAAGCTGGCGGAAAAGCTTGCTCCACTATACAAGTTAAGTTACAACAAATACTATGTTGATGAGATTTATGACTATACAGTTGTTAAGCCTGTGGTTAAAGGCTCATATTATCTGCTTTTCAGGTTTTTTGATGTGGTAATTGTTGATGGATTTGTGAATGGTGTAGCTAAGCTTAATGAGCTTCTTGGCAAGATTCTCAGGCGTTTTCAGAGCGGAACAATTCACACATATCTTTTAATCTTTTCACTCGGCATTTTAGTGGTTTTGATTTATTTCTTGTGGCCACAGATTTTAGTTTTATTAGCATACACAGGTTTGATTAAGTGAGGCGATGGAGATGGAGGTAATAAGAAGCCATATTTTAAGCTGGATTATCTTTCTTCCCATTTTGGGAATTTTATTTATTTTGCCTGTTGATAACAAAAATAAAAAGCTCGTAAGGGTGATTTCTCTTGTAATTATGCTTCTGGAACTTGGGCTTTGTGCTTTACTTTTTGTTTGGTTTGATGGCTCAAGCGCAGAATTTCAGTTCGTTGAGCGGTATCTTTGGCTAAAACTACAAAACTTTGAAATTCATTATCAAGTGGGTGTAGATGGAATTAGCTTGCTATTGGTCTGCCTTACTGGGCTTTTAGGACCTGTGGTGATTTTATCAAGCTGGCGGGCAATAGATGAGCGTGTAAAAGAATATCATATATTTATGCTTCTTCTTCAAACAGCAATGATGGGCACTTTTTTGGCAATGGATATGGTTTTGTTCTATGTATTTTGGGAGCTGATGTTAATTCCTATGTATTTCTTAATTGGTATTTGGGGTGGTCCTCGTAGAATTTATGCAGCGGTTAAGTTCTTTATTTATACAATGGTGGGTTCGGTGCTGATGCTGGTTGCCATTATTTGGCTTTGTTTTTATTACACCAAGAGTTTGGATTATATTGCTATCAGCGTTTATTTAAAGAATAATCCTCTTAAGCTTGTTTATCAGTTTTGGTTGTTTGGTGCTTTTGCACTTGCGTTTGCGATTAAAGTCCCGATGTTTCCGCTTCATACTTGGCTTCCGGATGCACATGTTGAAGCACCTACTGCAGGTTCGGTTATTCTAGCAGGAATTTTACTTAAGATGGGCACTTATGGATTTATTCGCTTTGCCATTCCATTTTTCCCAGATGCGGTGGCAAAGGCGGTGCCTTTGATTTCAATTCTTGCCATTATTGGCATTATTTATGGTGCGCTAGTATCAATGGTTCAGGAAGATATTAAAAAGCTAGTTGCATATTCCAGTGTGAGCCATCTTGGATTTGTTATGCTTGGTCTTTTTGCTCTCACCCTTCAATCAATGCAGGGCGCACTTATTCAGATGATTAATCATGGCTTGAGCACAGGAGCTCTCTTCCTTTTAGTGGGAGTGATTTATGAACGCACTCACACTCGCCAGATAAGTGATTTTGGCGGAATTGCCAAAGTGATGCCTCTTTATGCAGTCTTTTTTATGATTGTCGCTTTGAGCTCAATTGGCTTACCTGGATTAAACGGGTTTGTAGGAGAATTTTTGATTTTAGTTGGAACATATTTAAGTGCTCATCCTTATGCCAAGATTTATGCAATCTTTGCTGGAAGCGGAGTGATTTTAGCTGCGGTTTATTTGCTTTGGATGTATCAACGGGTGTTTTTCGGTGAGCTTAAAAAAGAGAAGAACATTGGTTTGAAAGATTTGAACGCAAGAGAGGTTGTTTATTTGGGGGCGGTGCTTGTATTTATTGTTTGGATAGGTGTTCACCCGGGGACATTTTTAAAGAAGAGTGAGGCAACTATTAGCAAACTCATTGAGCGAGTAGAAACGAGTCGCATAAGCACCAAAGAGCTGGAAAAGAAGTGGGCGAGGGTTTTTATTTTTGATAAAAATCAAGGGCTTGAGGGCAGGAAAAGATGAATATTCCTTCCATAAACTTTTATGATTTGGCGGGAATTTTTACCCCTATGATGCTCGGACTTCTTTGCCTTTTTGGTTTGATTCTTGATGGATGGCTAGGTAAAAAGAAGCCAAACTGGGTTGGTGGATATGCCTTTGTTGGAGTGATTATGATTTTAATTTTTCAGGCTCTTCTTCATCTATATAGAGCCAATCTTAAAGGCGATATTGGTGCGGGATTTGGTGGGAGTTTTTATTTTGACCTATTTGGCATTTATTTCAACTATCTGTTTTTAGCAGGAGCCATTTTGGTTTTGGCAATGAGCTTTTCTCATCTTGCAGATAAGAAATATCATCGTGGTGAGTATTATCTTTTGCTTTTAATTGCCACTGCTGGAATGTGCCTTCTTGCAGGCGCTCGGGATTTAATCGTGGCGTTTTTAGGCTTGGAGACAATGTCGCTTTCAGTTTATGCTTTGGCAGGAGCAGATAGAGAGAATCCTAAATCTAATGAAGCGGGTTTGAAATATCTTTTACTTGGAGCTTTTGCCAGTGCAATTTTACTATATGGCATTGCTCTTCTTTATGGAGCAGGTGGTGCGTTAGATTTTCCCGCCCTTTCCAGAAACCTAAATCAACTTACAGGCAAAGACCAGCGCTTTTATTTTATGCTGGCAGGAATTGCCTTGGTTATCGTTGGTTTCGGCTTTAAAATTGCCACTGTTCCTTTTCATATATGGGTGCCTGATGTTTATGAAGGAGCTCCAACACCTATAACTGCTTATATGGCAGGTGGAGTTAAGGCAGCAGGATTTGCAATACTGGTTCGTGTATTTCTTTTCACTTTCAGTGGAGAGTGGGTGCCTTGTTATAAGATTTTATGGGCATTTGCGGTTCTAACAATGACTGTGGGTAATTTAATTGCTCTGGTTCAGACCAATATCAAACGGCTTTTGGCTTATTCCAGCATTGCTCACGCTGGGTACCTTTTGGTTGGATTTACTGCTCTGGTTGCCAGTAAAAATATAACCGAGGCGTTTGCCCCAACTTATGCCATAATGTATTACCTTTTGGTTTATCTATTTATGACCATCGGAGCCTTTGCTGTAGTGGTGTTTTTGGGTAGAGAAGGAAGAGGCGGTGAAGAGCTAGATGATTATGCGGGTCTGGCAAAAACTCGTCCTTTTTTAGCAGGAGCTATGGCGGTGTTTATGTTCAGTTTGGCAGGAGTTCCTCCCTTCGGCGGATTTTTTGCTAAATTTTATATCTTTCAAACCGCCGTTGTGCACAGGCTTTATATTTTAACAATAATTGCTGTGCTTAATAGTGTGATCGCCGCTTTTTATTATCTCAGGGTGATTTATGTGATGTATATGCAGGAAGCTCGGGAGAAACTGGTAGAGCCCGGTTATGAAAGCGGTGTGCTTTTAACCTCAGTGATTATTTTCAGTTTGTTTATGGTTTTTATTACAGGTTTGGCTCCGAGCAGATTTTGGGAGATAATTGAATTGACTTTTCTCAGAGGAATAGTTTAATCTCAACCGGGGAGAAATCATCTAATGGAAGACCGCACCAGAGCAGAAAGCGAATCCCGCCCAGGAAATGTTCTTGTTGTCCGATTGGTTTTTGAAAAGCGGGCAGGTAAAAAGATAACAGGGGAATGGCTTTATCTTTTGTTTGGCGAGCAATTTTTAATTGGCAGAGAAGAAGGGTGTGAGATAAGAGTTTTAGATGAGCGGGTAAGTAGAAAACACTGCCTTGTTAAGCTGGCGGAAGAAAACGCCTATCTGGTTGACCTAGGAAGCACGAACGGAACCTATCGTAATGGTATTTTGGTAGAAGAAGAAATCATTTTAGAAAACAAAGACCGAATTGAGCTGGGAAAGGTCATTCGTTTTCAAACGCGCATTTGTAGGCGAAACAGCAAGCTTAGCTCTCTTCGGTTAAGCACAAAGGAAGAAGTGTATTTGCTTGCCCGCTCTGAGATTGTGCTGGGAAAATATCGTGAAGGTGCACAAGATGTCGATTTAATGATTTATGACCCTGCTCTTAAAGAAAGGCACTGCAAAATTGAGCATTTTTATAAAGAAAATCTTATCAGCTCGCTGGTGCCTGAATCTCCTGTAAAGGTTAATGGTAAGCCTGTAAAAGAGGCTCCTTTAAAAGATGGGGATTTGGTAGAGGTAGGTGAGAGTGCGTTTCACTGGAAGGTTATTTCAGTTACCTAGATAGTTTCAGCAATGGTTTTAGAGCAAAAACCCATCTTTCATAAATAAAAATGACCTTACATCTTCTTGCTCCCGCCAAAGTTAATTTAAGATTGGAGGTATTAAAAAGGCTTCCCAGTGGCTACCATCAGTTGAGAATGATAAATATCGCTATTGACTTATGCGATGAAATTAAGCTGGAGCTCATTTCAAGTGGCTTTGAAATAGAGATTGAGGGCTGGAAAGTAGAGGGAGAGAATTTAGTAATTAAAGCCTTCAGGTATTTTTGTGAAAAATTTAACAAAAAATTTGGCATCCGTGTTTTAATCAAAAAGCGGATTCCTCCCGGAGCTGGTCTTGGTGGTGGAAGTAGTGATGCCGGAGCGGTTTTAAGAGGACTTTGTCGGCACTTTGGAATTGACCTCAACCAGCTTAATTTAAAAGAAATTGCCTACAATCTCGGTGCAGATATACCTTTTTGTGTTTTTTCTTTTCCCAGCTGGGTGGAAGGTATAGGCGAGAATATTGAACCTATAGAGAATTTCCCCGAGGTACATTTGCTTTTGCTCAAGCCAGAATTTTCTACTTCAACTTCCAAAGTTTTCAATGCTTGGAAAGACAAAAGGCATTTGACAGTTTTGGAGAAAGAGTATATCCTTTCCAGACTTTATCAAAGAGATTGGGAGCGGGTTTTATTTAATGACCTAGAGAAAGTTGTATTTAAGATGCATCCTGGGCTTGCGCAATTAAAATCATTACTAAAAGAAGCTGGAGCTGATGGGGTTGTGATGAGTGGAAGCGGTCCCACCATTGTTGGGGTTTTTTCTACCCAAGAAAAGTTGAATTCAGCGGAGCAGAAGATAAGAAAGGAGCGCCCAGGTCTATGGCTTGTTAGTGCAAGCCAATATCAACCTGAGAGTGAGCAAAAACTTTGAAGGGAGGTTCGGGAAAAATGCAGATCACAGATGTGAAGGTATTTCCAGTCAACGAGGAGAGGCTTAAAGCTTATGTGACCATCATCATTGATAATTGCTTTTTGGTGCGAGAAATCAAAGTAATTAATGGTAATTCTGGGTATTTTGTTGCTATGCCGAGCAAGAAGCGTAAGGACGGCACTTATAGAGATTTAGCTCATCCTATCAATCAGGAAACTAGAGATATGATGGAAAAGGTAATATTAGATGCATATTGGAAGAGAATAGAGGAGATGAAGGTGGAGAAGAATCAGACTCCTTCTCAACAAAAAGCAGAACAATAATTGAAAACCAAAAAAATTGATTTAAAATATTATTGGGCTGGGTTTGGGGCGTCGCCAAGTGGTAAGGCATGGGACTTTGGATCCCACATTCGCAGGTTCGAATCCTGCCGCCCCAGCCAGTTATTTTTTATTTGTTTATAGGAGGTAGACAATGCAGAATAATCTTGTTCTGCTCTCAGGAAATGCCCACCCTGAGTTAGCAAAAAAAATTGCTGAAAAAATCGGCGTGCCTTTAGGTGAAATAGAGGTTTTTAAATTTGCAGATGATGAAAGCTTTTGCAAAATAAACACCAATATTCGCAAGCGGGATGTTTTTATTATTCAGCCTACCTGCAGACCTGTTAATGATAATCTGATGGAGCTTTTAATTATCATAGATGCCTGCAAGCGGGCAAGTGCTGGTAGTATTACAGCAGTGGTGCCATATTATGGATATAGCAGGACAGATAAAAAAGACCAGCCCCGAGTGCCAATTACAGCCAAGCTAGTTGCTGACCTTCTCACCACTGCAGGTGCTAATCGGATTATATCTATTGACCTGCATGCTGAGGCTATACAGGGATTTTTTAATATACCAGTTGACCATCTTTATGCGATGCCCATATTTATCAAATACATCAAGGATGAGCTGGGCACTGAAGATTTAGTTATTGTTTCTCCAGATGCAGGTGGGGTGGCAAGAGCTCGTGCCCATGCTAAAAGGCTAGGAGCAGACCTCGCTATTATTGATAAACGCCGTTTAGGTAATAAAGACAAAACCGAAATTTTAAATGTTATTGGAGAAGTTGAAGGGAAGCGATGTGTGCTTATAGACGATATCATTGATACCGCGGGAAGCATAACTAAAGCTGCCAATGTACTTATGGAAAAAGGCGCTAAAGAGGTTAAGGCTATGGTTACTCATCCAGTTTTAAGTCCACCAGCAATAGAGAGAATACAAAATAGCCCCTTAACAGAAGTGGTGGTAACTGATACTATTCCACTTCCGCCTGAAAAGCAGATTCCTAAGATAACAGTTCTGAGTGTGGCGGAGCTTTTAGCAGAAACCATAAAAAGGATATTTTATGGTGAATCTGTTTCTTCGCTTTTTGTCTGAGGAGGTTGGAAGATGAACGAGCGTGAGCTGTGGGTGGAAAAAAGAACCGAGACTGGCAAAGGTCCTGCAAGAAGACTGCGCAGGGAAGGGAAGATTCCTGCTATTATTTACGGTCCTGGAAGAGAGCCTCAGCCAGTAGTGGTTGACCCCAAGCAGGTAAGAAAAATTCTTCGCTCTCCTACAGGAAAGAATACCCTTTTAACTTTAAAGAGTGATGATTCTGAGCTTAAAGGAAGAAAGGTTTTGATTAAAGACCAGCAAATAGACCCCATTACCGATGAGCTTATACATATTGACCTGATGGAAGTCAAAGAAGACCGACCAGTTCGTGTTCGCGTACCCATATCATTTAAAGGTAAACCTAAAGGTGTAGAAAGAGGTGGAATTTTAGAGGAGCATATTCGTGAGTTAGAAATAATGTGCCTGCCCAGCCAAATCCCAGAGATACTGGAAGTGGATATATCTGAACTTGACCTTGGAGATTCCCTTCACATAAGGGATTTAAAACTAGAAGGAATCAGGGTTTTAACAGAAGGACATCTGGCGCTGGTTACAATTGTTGCACCTGAAGTAGCTGAGGCGGGAGAAGAAGCTGAAGAAGAAGCCCTAGAGGAAGAGGCTAAGCCAGAATCAGGCGAAACGAGCTCATAGGCAAAAGCTAAAAAGTCGTGAGAGTAATAGCAGGGCTAGGAAATCCAGGAAAAAAGTATAAGCTTTCTCGGCATAATCTTGGATTTATGGTTGTGGAGGAGTGTGCTCGTCTCTACAAAGTAAGATTTTTTTATCCTAAATTTAGAGGAAGAGTGGCAAAAATTCGGATTGGTTATGAAGAAGTGCTTTTGTTAAAGCCACATACATATATGAACAATAGCGGCGAAAGCGTAGCTATGGTATTGGACAGGTTAAATTTATATCCTGACCAGCTAGTAGTTATTCATGATGACTTAGACCTTCCTTTAGGGAAAATAAAGCTCGGGTTTAATTTAGGAAGTGCTGGTCATAAGGGTGTGCAGTCAATTATTGAGCATTTGGGCAGTCAGGAGTTTTATCGGGTAAGATGTGGCATAGGAAAACCAGCGAGTAAAGATGAAGTAGTGGACTATGTTTTAAGCCCATTTAAGCCTGATGAGCTTGAGAAGGTTAAAAAAATGATAAGCACTGCCTGTAAAGCAACAGAGGTTCTTATAAAAGAGGGTTTGGAAGAAGCGAGAAATATTTTTCATCGGAGTGATTAATGCCTTTCTCCATTGGTATTGTTGGGCTGACCAATGCGGGAAAGAGCACAATTTTTTCAGCTTTAACTGCTCTTCAGGTTCCTTGTGAGGCATATCCTTTTTGCACCATAGACCCTCATCGTGGGCAGGTGCCTTGCCCTGACCAGCGCCTTGATAAGCTAGCAGAGATAATCAAGCCTCAAAAAGTTGTTCCAGCGGTAATAGAATTTGTTGATATTGCAGGCTTGGTTAAAGGCGCGCATAAAGGAGAAGGACTGGGCAACCAGTTCTTAAGTGAGATAAGAGCAGTAGATGCTATTGCTCTTGTTGTAAGATGCTTTGAAGACCCCAATGTTTCCCACCCTGATGGTTCAGTTGATCCAGTGAGAGATGTTGAGACAGTAATGTTTGAGCTTATTCAAAAAGACTTAGAAACTGTGCAGAGGCGCAAGGAAAAGGCAGAAAAAAGGCTTCGGGTGGGAGATAAACAGGCAAAGTTAGAAGCGGAGCTTTGCCAAAAGATGGAATCTGCTCTTTCTGAGCTAAAGCCCCTGCGTGAGCTGAAATTTAGTGAAGATGAAGCGCCTATTTTAAATGAAATGAAGCCATTAACAGCCAAGCCCGTTTTTATCATCGCCAATATGGGAGAGGAGAGTTTAGAGAAAGAGTCCAGCGAGCATTTTGTCAAGCTCGAGGATTATGCTCAAGAGATGGGCTTAATTTTAGTGCCTTTTTACGGAAAGCTTGAGGCTGAAGTTCATCAGCTTGACCCTGAGGAGCAGGAGTTATTTTTAAAAGAAATGGGTTTGGAGCGTTCTGGATTAGGTGATATTATTCAGGCGGGAAAAGACATATTGGATTTAATTACTTTTTATACAGCAGTGGGTGGAGTTGAGTTAAGAAGCTGGCTGATTCCAAAGGGAACAAAAGCTCCTCAAGCCGCTGGAAAGATTCATACAGATTTTGAGCAGGGATTTATCAAGGCAGAGGTTGTGAGTTTTAATGATTTTATCCGAGCAGGAAGTGAGCAAGAGGCAAGAAAACTAGGGCTGGTGCGGGTTGAAGGGAAGGACTATGAGGTGCAAGATGGAGACATCATTCACTTTCGTTTTAGGAGCTGAAAAATGGCGGAGATTTTAGAAGAACTTAAACAGACAATTATTGATATGAAGGTTGAACAAAGCTCATCGCTTGCTCAAAAGGCGCTTGATGAAGCCATAGACCCACTTGAGATTTTAAATCAAGCAATGATACCGGCTCTGAAAGTTGTTGGAGAGCGTTTTAAAAGAGATGAGATTTTTTTGCCTGAGGTTATGCTATCAGCTAAGGCATTTAAAGGAGCTTTTGAATTGCTTAAACCAAAACTTTTAGAAGGAGAATATAAACCTAAAGCCAAGGTAGTAATGGGAACGGTTCAAGGAGATGTTCACGATATAGGCAAGAATATTGTTTGTGCCCTTTTAGAAGGAAATGGCTATCAGGTGATAGATTTGGGTGTGAATGTTTCTACTGAAAAATTTATCTCTGCTCTTCGGCAATCAGGCGCTGAGATTCTCGGTATGAGCACACTCCTTACCACAACAATGCCTGAGATGGAAAAAGTAATCCAAGCTTTAGAAAAAGAGGGGCTTCGCCAAAAAGTAAAAGTAATTATTGGGGGAGCTCCTGTGAGTGCAGAATTTGCTCAAAAAATCGGCGCAGATGGATACGGAGAGGATGCTCAGCAAGGAGTTGAGCTCATCAATTCTTGGCTAGCAGAAGCAAAGAAGGAGGCTGGAAGTGGCTGAGAATTGGAGAGAGAGATTTGACCAAATCTGGAAGGAGCCGAGCAAAACCGCTCGTCAATGGAAAGAGAAAACCAAAGGCAAGGTAGTAGGATTTTGCTTGCCTGATGCTCCAGAAGAGATAATCCTTGCCAGCGGTGCCTTGCCTTTGGCTTTGCTCGGAAAAGGGATTGCTTTTTCCCGAGCAGATGCGCATTTTCAGAGTTTTGCTTGCTCGTATTCACGAAGTCTGCTTGAGCTGATAGAGCGAGGTGAGCTTGATTTTCTTGATGCTATTATTATTCCTCATACCTGCGATGCTATGCGGGCTTTTGACCTTGTTGTTAAATCTATGGATAGATTTGAAATGACAGAATCTTACCGACTGCCTCGGCTTAGAGAGAATCCCTGTGCGGAAAAATATTTTCGTGAGGAGCTTGATAGGCTCCGCAACAAGCTGGCAGAGCTCACGGGTCATTATCCAGATAGTGAGGAGATTCGCCAAGCCTGCGGGACTTTAAATAAGCTTAAGTCATTATTTGGCCAATTGAAAAAGGAGCTTAAAGATCAAAGGATAAGTGCAGGTGAGTTTTTTTCTGCTCTGCGTGCGAGTCTTGTAGGTGATAGGCAAGAAATGGTTTCTTTAATTGAGCAATTCCTTCTGGAGATAAAAAATCGCACGCCCAAAGAGCAGGGTTTTAAAATAATTTTAGCTGGCAAAGTTGCTGAACCACCAGAAATAATAGATGAAATTGAACGAGCTGGTTTTGTGGTTGTTGATGACCTTCTTGCTCTTGGTAGCAGGTGGATAGAGAGCAAAGTAGATACAAATATTGAGCCTATTTCTGCTTTAATTAAAGCTCAGTTTGAGAAACTTCCTTTTGCCGGTTTGGTTGAGAATAGGGAGAAATCTCGTGCTCAATGGATTATTGAAGCTGTTAGGAATAGTGGAGCGCACGCAGTTATATATCTTCTTCAGAGGTTCTGCGAGCCTTATGAGCTGGAAGTGGTAGGTATTGAGGAAGAGCTAAAACAGGCGCAAATTCCTTTTCTTCGCTTAGAAACCGACTATCAAACCTCTTCTCTTCCACCGCTTCGCACCCGCTTAGATGCTTTTTATGAAATGCTCTCTGAGCAGATAGGTTGAGGTTAGCTTAAAAAGCAAAGCAGAAACTTATTTGATAGTAAATGAAAATCCTGCTCCGCCAGCCAAATAATCTTTTCCATACGCTTTTTCAAAAAGTCTTCTTGCTTTTTCACCAGAGCAATGACAGGGACATACTTTTTCCACACCAAGTTCTTTAAACTCTTGGATTATGTCTTCCAGTTCTTTTTCGCTCCTTCCAAAAAGATGAAATCCGCCTATGACCAGATAAATCTTGTCTTTGGGAAAATGTTTTTTAACTTCTTTGAGCATTCTGACAATTCCAGGGTGGGCACAGCCAGTAATAATAATCAGTCCTTGTTTGCTTTTAAGCACTAGCGCTTGTTCAGGTATTGCACCAGGGAACTCCCCGGTGGAGAAGATTTCAGGGAAAATCTTCTGAAAATCTTTTACCTCAATGGGTTTGGCTGATGCATTTTTAAGTGATTGCTTAAAGCTTTCAGGAAAAGAAGCAGGAATGTAAACTTCAATTCCGGGATGAGCTGAGACAAGCCAAGCAAGCCCACCTGTATGGTCGTGATGAATATGAGAGATAACAACTGCGTCAATATCAGTCGGTTTTTTGTCCAAAAGAGAAAGGTTTTTAGCCAATCTGGTTGCGCTTTCACCTGTATCAAAGAGAATAGTTTTTTGGGGGGTTTCGATAAGAAGCGAGAATCCCCAGCCATAAGTAAAAGAAGGCTTTGCTTGATAGTTATCATAAATGATAGTGAGCTTATAAGAATTTGCTGATGCGATAATAAAAGATGCGCATATAAGGCTAATCATTGTTTTTTAATTATATCAGATATTCGGCTTGATCAAAAATCAAAAATTTTTCTTGAAATCTTGACAAATTAATATTTAAAGGTTATAATAAAATTGCCTATCTAGGGAAATTTTTTCCAAAGCAGGCATCTCATAAAAGGATAATTTTTTCTGAAGAAAACAATTTCTTATAAATAGATTTTATTCCTATTTATTCATTCCAGTATAAAAAATACAAAAAATTTTAGATAATATGTAATCTTTTCCATCTCTCCTTGCCGGAGAGAGGCAATTTTAACACTAACAAGGAGGTGAGGAGAATGGGAGAGATTAGGGTAGCAATTTTTGGCGTGGGTAATTGTGCGAGCTCTTTGGTTCAAGGGATTTATTATTACAAGGACAAAGCCCCTGAAGATGCTATTGGCTTGATGCATTGGGATATTTGCGGGTATAAGCCCGGAGATATTAAAGTTGTGGCTGCTTTTGATATTGACCAGCGCAAAGTTGGTAAAGACCTTCGTGATGCTATTTTCTCCAGACCCAACTGCACCAAAGTTTTTAATCCTAATGTTCCTGAGATAGGCGTGAAAGTGCAGATGGGCAAAATCCTTGATGGTGTTGCGCCCCATATGAAAGACTATCCACCTGACCGAACCTTCCTTCCTGCTCCTGAAGATGGTGCTGATATTGTTAAGGTGCTTAAAGATTCAGGAGCAGAAATCGCTATCAATTATCTGCCTGTAGGAAGCGAGCAAGCAACCAGATTTTATGCGGATTGCTGTCTGGAAGCAGGAGTTGCCTTTATTAATTGCATTCCTGTATTTATTGCCAGCGACCCAGAATATGCCCGCAGGTTTGAAGAGCGCAATATCCCGATTGTAGGTGATGACATTAAATCCCAAATTGGTGCTACTATTGTCCACCGCACTTTGAGCAGGCTTTTTGCTGACAGGGGCGTGAAAATTGACCATACCTATCAGCTTAATGTAGGTGGTAATACTGATTTCCTTAATATGCTTGCTCGGGAGAGGCTTAAATCCAAAAAGATTTCAAAGACCGAGGCGGTGCAATCAGTGCTCAATGAGCGCCTGCAAAGTGAGGATATTCATATCGGTCCCAGCGATTATGTCCCATGGCTCAATGACAATAAGCTTTGCTTTTTACGGCTGGAAGGAAGAATTTTTGGAGATGTGCCTATTAACCTTGAGCTTAGGTTAAGCGTTGAGGATTCACCCAATTCTGCTGGCTGTGGAATTGATGCTATTCGTTGCTGTAAGGTAGCATTGGATAGAGGTATTGGTGGTGTGCTTACCTCAATTTCTGCTTACACAATGAAGCATCCACCTGAGCAGTATCCAGATTTTATTGCTCGGCAGATGGTTGAAGAGTTCATTCAGGGTGAAAGGGACCGTTAATGAAGGCATTGATAATTTCTGCGGGCAGGGGCGCTCGGATGCAACAGCACACCAGCGCCCTGCCCAAACCACTGCTTGAGCTTTTAGGATTAAAGCTCATTGAGCGTGTAATTCTTTCCTGCCGAGAAGCAGGCATCAGGGATTTTCTTATTGTGATAGGGTATAGAGGTGAGCAGATTAAGAAGGAGCTTGGAAATGGTGAAAAATACGGTGTAAAAATTGAGTATCTGGAAAATTCGGATTGGGAAAAGGGAAACGGAAGGTCTGTTCTTGTTGCTCAAGAACATTTAAAAGAAAAGTTTTTGCTCTTAATGAGCGACCATATTTTTGACCCATCTGTTCTTAATCTTCTTTTAAACCAGCCAATTTCAAATGATGAATGTCTTTTAGCAGTTGACCGCAAGCCTCCAAATTATATTGATGTTGATGAAGCAACCAAAGTAAAATTAGAAAAAGAGCGCATTGTTGCTATTGGTAAGAATCTGGCTGAATTTGATGGACTTGATTGCGGAGTCTTTCTCTGCACACCAACGATTTTTTCTGCTCTTAAAGAAAGCATAAAAAGAGGTGATGATACCCTTTCAGGTGGCATTGCTATATTGGCGCAAAAAGGAAAAATGAAAGCCTGTCCCATTGATGGACATTTTTGGATAGATATAGATACTCCTTCTGACCTTTCATTTGCAGAAAAGGTTATGCTTAAAAGATTAGGTAAAAAAACCGACGGACCAGTTTCAAGATACATTAATCGTCCTATATCAACTCGTCTCACCAAATATTTAGTCAAAACTAATCTCACTCCTAATCAACTTACCTTTTTGAGCTTTTTGGTATCACTTTTAGCCAGCGGTCTTTTTGCTTTTGGCACATATCCTTTTATTTTGAGTGCAGGTATTTTAGCCCAGCTAGCATCTATTTTAGATGGATGTGATGGAGAGGTCGCTAACTTGAAATTTCAAAAAACCAGCTACGGTGCTTGGTTTGATGCTGTGCTTGACCGCTATGCAGATGCCCTACTCATTTTGGGAATGAGCTTTGGATGGTGGATAGTGCATAATCAGGTGAGTATATGGCTGGTAGGATTTCTCGCTATTCTTGGTGGATTTATGAATAGCTACACTGCTATCAAATATGATTCTATTTTTAACAGAACTGGCAAAAGCGCAAAATTTAGAATTGGAAGGGATATTCGGCTGTTTTTTATCTTTTTCGCTGGGCTATTAAATCAGGTGTGGCTTGTGCTGGCTTTTTTGGCATTGGTTACCAATATTGAATCTTTAAGAAGATTATACCTTTTCCGCCAGAAACCCGAGCTGGGAGCTTAAATAAATCTTCTTGACAAGATTTTGATTTTAGCTATCATTCAATCAAGCAAAACCACAAAGGAGGGGAAGAATGGGGTTAAAAGTAGCAATTAACGGCTTTGGAAGGATTGGCAGATGCTTCTTTCGTATCGCTTATAATACGGACCTTGAGATTGTTGCCATTAATGACCTTGTAGATGCAGGCACACTTGCGCACCTGCTTAAATATGATTCTGTTCACGGCAAATGGGATGTTCCTATTCAGGTAGAAGGCGATACCATAATTGCAGGAGATAGAAAGGTAAAGGTTTTAAGTGTGCGTGACCCAGCTCAGCTCCCTTGGAAGGATTTAGAAGTGGATGTAGCTGTTGAAGCAACTGGTCTTTTCCGCAAAAGACCTGATGCACAGAAGCATCTGGAGGCAGGAGCAAAAAAGGTTCTTATAACCGCACCTGCCACTGACCCAGACATTACCATTGTCATTGGTGTAAATGATAAAGAGTATAACCCTGAAAAGCATCACATTATTTCCAATGCCTCTTGCACAACCAATTGCCTTGCACCTGTGACAAAAGTTTTAGATGATAACTTTAAAGTGGTCAAAGGACTGATGACCACCATTCACGCCTACACAAATGACCAGCGTATCCTTGACCTTCCTCATAAAGACCTTCGCAGAGCCCGTGCTGCTGCTCTTTCAATGATTCCTACTACCACTGGCGCAGCCAAGGCAGTTGGAGAGGTTTTGCCTCATTTAAAAGGAAAGCTTCATGGTATTGCTATTCGTGTTCCTACCCCTAATGTCTCTCTTGTAGATTTGGTTGCCCTGGTTGAAAAAGAGGTAACAGAGGAACAAATCAATCAGTCGTTTAAAAAAGCGAGCGAAGGAGAGCTTAAAGGCATACTTGCTTATAGCGAAGAAGAGCTGGTTTCTGTTGATTTTAATCATTCCAGCTATTCTGCGATTGTAGATGCTAAAAACACTTATGTGATTGATAAGAATTTGGTCAAAGTGCTTGCTTGGTATGATAATGAATGGGGTTATTCAAATCGGCTGGTTGAACTCTGCCAAAAACTACTATAAGGAGGCAGAGCTTTGGCTATAAGAACTATACGAGATTTTGACCTTGAAGGAAAAAGAGTATTTATACGAGTAGATTTCAATGTTCCTCTTGACAAAAAAACAGGCACTATCACAGATGATACCCGCATTCGTTCTGCACTTCCCACCATTAATTACGCTCTTGATAAGCAGGCAAAAGTAATTCTTGCTAGCCATTTGGGCAGACCTAAAGGCAAGCGAGTAAAAGAGCTCAGCCTGCTTCCTGTAGCAGAAAGACTGAGTGAGCTTCTTAATCGTGATGTTATTTTTCCTGATGATTGTGTAGGTGATGGCGTTAAAAAGCTGGTCAAGGATATGGAACCTGGACAGGTGATTTTGCTTGAAAACTTACGCTTCCACCCAGAAGAAGAGGCAAATGACCCTGTTTTTGCTGAAAAACTTGCAAGTCTGGCAGAAGTTTATATCAATGATGCTTTTGGCACTGCTCATCGTGCTCATGCTTCTACTGCGGGAATGGCACAGTATTTCGAACAAAAAGGCGTGGGATTTTTAATGGAAAAAGAGCTTAAATATCTGGGTAAGCTTCTAGAGAATCCAGAAAGACCATTTATCGCTATTCTTGGTGGTGCTAAAGTATCAGATAAAATAGGTGTGATTAGAAACCTTCTCACAAAAGTAGATGAGGTTTTAATTTGCGGAGCGATGTCTTATACATTTCTTCTTGCTCAAGGCTATTCAGTTGGAAAGAGCTTAGCTGAAGATGATAAAGTGAAGTTGGCAAAAGACCTTCTTGAGCGCGCTCAAATCAGAGGGATAAAATTACTTCTTCCAGTTGACCATATAGTTGCGCCTAAATTAGAAGCTGGAGTTGAAACAAAAGCAGTAAGCTCAGACCAAATTCCTTCTGATTGGATGGCTCTGGATATTGGTCCAAAGACCATAGAGCTTTACAAGGAAGAAATTAAAAAAGCAAAAACCATTTTCTGGAACGGACCTGCTGGTGCTTTTGAAACTTCACCGTTTGATAAAGGCACAATAGAGCTGGCAAAGGCAGTTGCTGAATCTTCTGCAATGAGTGTGATTGGTGGCGGTGATTCTGTTTCAGCAGTGCATAAGGCAGGAGTGGCAGATAAAATCACTCACATCTCAACAGGTGGAGGAGCCTCTCTAGAATTTCTGGAGGGTAAAAAACTTCCTGGTATTTCTGCTTTAGAAGATTAACAGCTCAATCAGGAGGAAAATTATGCGCAAACCCTTTATTGCAGGCAACTGGAAGTTAAATCTTTTAACTGAGCAGGCGGTTGGGCTTGCGGGAAAACTGGTTGAAGAGTTAAGAGATGTTGACCAGATAGAAATAGCCATTATGCCAGTTTTTACTGTGCTTAGCGCAGTTTATGAGGTTGTAATTGGCTCTAACATTGGTCTGGGCGCACAGGATGTCTTTTGGGAGAATGCAGGTGCCTACACTGGAGAAATAGGTCCTGAGATGCTTAAAGATGTGGGGTGTGGGTATGTAATTATTGGTCATTCAGAAAGAAGACAGTATTTTGGAGAAACTGATGAAACAGTAAATAAAAAACTTAAGGCAGTGCTTGCCGCGGATTTAATTCCTATTGTATGTGTGGGAGAAAAGCTGGAGGAGCGAGAAAAAGGCAAAACCCTTGAAGTTGTGGAAAGGCAGGTAAGAGGCGCTCTTGATGGCATACCACGGGCAGAGGCAGAATCAATTGTCATTGCTTATGAACCTGTCTGGGCAATTGGCACAGGAAAAACCGCTACCCCTCAGCAGGCGCAAGAGGTACATTCTTTTATCCGCAAACTTATTGGAGATATTTACGACCCTGAGCTTGCCGAGTCCATAAGGATTCAATATGGAGGGAGCGTAAAGCCTGAGAATATAAAGGAGCTAATCACTGAGCCTGACATTGATGGCGCTTTGGTTGGTGGAGCCAGCCTAAAAGCAGAGAGCTTCTGCGCCATTATTAGAAACGCTCTTCAAGCACTCGGAATTTAGTAAACAGCCTGCCTTTAAAGATTTGGAGTAAAGATATGCTTTGGTTGGGAATTGATATTGGCACTAGCGCAACCAAGGCGGTTTTGGTAAATGAAGAAGGGAAGGTAGTTTCTTCTGCAAGTGTTGAATATTCAATGTCAACACCTAAACCTGGCTGGGCAGAGCAGGAGCCTGAACAATGGTGGCAGGCAACAAAAAAAGCCATTCTTGAGCTTCGCTCTCGCACCCCTGACCTTGCGGAGAAGCTTAAAGCAATAGGTCTTACCGGACAGATGCACAGCGCAGTATTTCTAGATAAAAGCTTTCAGGTAATCCGACCCGCTATTCTCTGGTGCGACCAACGCCCCGCTGAAGAATGCAGAGAAATAGAAGAAAGGCTTGGATTTGAAAGACTGGTAGAGCTTACTTTAAACCGTGCCCTTACTGGTTTTACACTTCCCAAGCTTCTTTGGCTTCGCAATCATGAGCCAGAAAACTACGCTAAGCTGGCTCATCTCCTTGTTTGTAAAGATTATATTCGTTTTAAACTGACAGGAGAGCTAGCAACAGAAGTAAGTGATGCCAGCGGAACTTTAATGTTTGATGTGCGAGCTCGCTCCTGGAGTCAGGAATTATTAAGCGAGCTGGGAATTAATCCTGAAATTCTTCCTACCTGTTATGAATCTGCAGAAATAACCGGCACCCTCTCTAAAACCTGCGCTGATGAGCTGGGGCTTAAGCCTGACATTCCTGTTGTTGGTGGAGGAGGAGACCAGCCAGCAGGAGCTGTGGGCAACGGAGTAGTTGAAGAAGGTCCTGTGCTTATCTCTGTTGGCACAAGTGGAGTGGTTTTTGCCTGCCATTATAAGCCTTTAATTGACCCAAAAGCACGGCTCCATTCCTTTTGCCATTCTGCACCTGAGCTTTGGCATTCAATGGGAGTAATGCTTAGCGCAGGCGGGTCGCTTCGCTGGCTTCGGGAAGTTTTAAAGAGGCTTAAATCAGAAATTAATTACAATGATATGACTGCACTAGCAGAAAAAGCTCCTATAGGGGCAGATGGTCTTTATTTCCTTCCTTATCTTACAGGAGAGCGCACCCCTCATTTTGACCCATATGCACGGGGAGTATTTTTTGGAATTAATTTGGGACATAGCTTGGAGCATATCATCAGAGCGGTTCTTGAAGGGGTAAGCTTTGGCTTGAGGGATTCAGTTGAGATAATGCGTGAGCAGAAGATTTTTATTCAGCGATTTTATTTAACAGGCGGGGGTGCAAAAAGCGACTTTTGGGCGCAAATACTTGCAGATATACTTAAAGCACCTATTTTTAGGCTGGAAGTTGATGAAGGTCCGAGTTTTGGTTCTGCTCTTTTGGCAATGGTGGGAACAGGCAGGTTCTCTTCTGTGCAAGAGGCGGTTAAAGCCACTCTCAAGCTTAAGGACGAAATCCAGCCCAACCCAAAAAACTCAGAGCACTATGATACGCTTTACGCAAAATGGCGCTCATTATACCCTTCTTTAAAAGAAAAATTTAGAGAAGTTTTCTAAACTCAGAGTTAAATTTTGAGTTTATGAGCGTTTCTTGCTTAAGACTATCATTTAAGTAAACTTTTATGCTTTACTTTTTATAACTTTTTAGCTAGGTGTTTAAATTTTTTTACTTAATCTTTTCTTTTAAACACTTTTTCCACAAGGTTTTCCTCAATTTTTCCACAATAAATTGATTTTAAAAGAAAAATTAATATTTCAATAAAGGCATAAAATTTGCTTTTTATTAAAAAGAGGGTAGGTGGATAACGGGTCTCCCTGCTTTCTCGCAATAAATAATTGGAGGTGCAAAGATGGCTCAACGGAGTGTTCTCCTCATCTCAAGCAATGAGTTCTTTCTCAGGGAGATGAGTGAAAGAATAAGAGAATTAGGTTTTGATGTTCATTGTGCTCAGAGCAGGCTCGGGATTTTCAGACAAATCAAGCGCAAAAATGTAGATGTAATTGTAATTTTTGAGCCCAGCTTTATTAGCAGGGATTTGTTTGAATCTTTAAACTCTCACTGTTCTAAACTTCGCATTTTAATTCATACAAATGGTAATCTTTCTCACCTAGAGAACAAGATTCCCGGTAATGTTTTATGGGAAAAGTTCGGGAATGAGAATGAGCTATTCCATCTTCTTAGCTTGCCCAGACAGGAAGATTGGAATGAATTTAGACGATTGGGTATTATTGGCGAAAGTAATGCTTTAAAGAAGGTTTTTAAACAGGTAAAGAAGGTTAGCAAAATAAATTTACCTGTGCTGATTACAGGCGAAAGTGGTGTAGGTAAGGAACTGATTGCACGGGCTATTCATTTTCTCAGCCCCCGTGCTTGGGAGCCTTTTCTAGCTATAAATTGTGCTGCCATACCAGAGACGCTTTTGGAAAGTGAGCTTTTTGGTTATGAAAAGGGGTCATTTACAGGTGCGATTGAACGCAGGGAGGGAAAAATTCAGGCGGTAGGAGAAGGCACTTTATTTATGGATGAGATTAGCGAGTTAAGCCTTTCCCTGCAGGCGAAGCTTCTCAGGCTTTTGCAAAGTAGAGAATATCTACCGCTAGGAGCAACCCATCCTCGTTATGCTCTTTGTCGGTTTATTTTTGCCACCAATCAGAATTTAGCCGATTTAGTTAAAAAGGGAAGGTTTCGCTCAGATTTGTTTTTCAGATTGAATGTTTTTCCTATAAGGGTTCCAGCCCTTCGGGAAAGAAAAGAGGATATTCCACTGTTGGTGGATTATTTTATTCGTCATTTTAATGATAAATATTCCTGTCAGGTAGAAGGTGTGGATGAGCAGGCAATGGAGCGATTAGTGGAATATGACTGGCCAGGAAATGTTAGGGAATTAGAAAATATTATTGCCCGATTGGTTCTTTTTAAAGAAAAGGGCGTTATCAGTGCAGATGACCTTCCTGATGAGTTGAAAGGCACTTTTTCTTCATATCAAAATTATAAGAAATATATTTTGAATGAAGAGATTGACTTTAAAAAGGCGGTAAATGAATTTGAAAATCATCTCATTCGCACCGCTTTGGAGCGCACAGGCGGAAACAAGAGAAAAGCAGCGCAAATTCTTGGCTTGAAACGAACCACTCTCATAGAAATGCTCAAAAGAAAAGGTTTAGCTTCTTTTGTCGTATTGCTTCCCACCCTAATTGAAATAAGTAGTGGTTTTTTGATTTAAACTAATAATTTCTATTTTAAAAATTCTTACATTTTAATTTTTCTCACCCCTATAAGTTCAAAATTTTGATTCTCTGTCCAAATATTTGAGCATCTTTAGCCTGCCTCTGAACTTATTTTTAGTTAACCTTTATCACTTCTGTTTAATCCTACTTGATTAAAGATGACTTTGTTTTGTTGGCATTGGGTTTGCTCTTTTAAATTTGTGCCAATGCGAGGAGAGCTAAAAATACTAATCAGCGGAACAAGGAAAGAGCTGGGAAAGAGCACAATTGCACTCAACCTCTGTTTGAGCTTTTCAAAAATGGGCATTCACCCGCTTTTGCTTGACCTAGACCCTGCCCATCAAATTCCATTGGCTTCTTTGATAAAAGTAAAAAATTTAAATGTAGACTGCGAGCGCATCTTTCCTTTTAAAGAAAAGATTTTTACCGAAAACTTTGCTCCCTATCAGGTGGTGATTTTTGATATGGGTGAAATGGTTAAATTCAACTCCTCTCAAATCAGCAATGTAGATATAGTTGCTTTGGTAACCATTCCTGAAATCTATTCTCTAGTTGAAACTTATGTTTTATGTAAGCTGATTTCCATTAACTCTGGACATAATCATTTAGCTTTAATTGCCAATCGCATCAGAGAAAAGAAAACCGCTCAAGAGGGGCTGGAAATACTTTTTCGGGTGGCAGAAAAGTTTTTTCCCGGAAAAATAAGCCTTTTGGGATTTGTGCCAGAGCTTTCCTCTTCCACAAAAAATCAGCCTTTAGTTTTTTATGACAAAAAGGATTTTTCCTCTGCCATAGATGAGATTACCAAAAACCTACTCAGATTTTGCTCTTTCTCTCAAGAAAATAAAACTCAGGAGGTTAAAAGATGAAAACAGCAACTGCACACAAGCCTGTGCAAAAATGGAGTCCTGAAAACCGTGAGGAATTTATCCTTGAATATCTACCTATTGTTCGAGGGATTGCGCAGAGAATTTGGCAAAGACTCCCATCTCATCTAGACCTTGAGGACCTAGTAAGCGCAGGCATTATGGGTCTTTTAGATGCAATGGATAAATATGACCCTGCTCGCAACACTCGCTTCCGTACCTATGCAGAGTTTAGAATTAGAGGAGCAATTTTAGATGAGCTACGAGCAAAAGATTGGCTTCCTCGCTCCATACGAGAAAAAATCAATCATCTACTTACCGCGGTCAAAAATCTTGAACAGGAGCTAGGAAGAACTCCCACTACCGAGGAGATTGCCAATGAGCTCGGAATAAGCATAGAGCAGGCAAACTGGTGGGTAGCAAAATATGCCAATATGTCTCTGGTGAGTTTGGAAGAGCTTATAAACCCCTATGAAGCAAAAGTCAAAGAAGAAGATATTGAGGATTGGCTCGCTTCTCCTATTAGTTCCAATCCATTTGAAGCACTCTTGGCAAAAGAGCTGAGAGAGATTGTTTTAGAAGAACTAGAAAAGCTACCAGAGAATGAAAAGGAGGTTTTAAGCCTTTACTACCTTGAAAATCTCAATCTCAAAGAGATCGGTGAGA
>CAZQJX010000005.1:5357-39237 GCA_964592965.1 uncultured bacterium | reverse complement strand
TGACCGACTTGGCTTGGAAGAAGAGACTTATACTATCTTGGGGGTAGAAGTGCCCCATCTTACCATTCCTGTGCGTCCGGGAAGAAACTTGACAACTATTATAGAAGTGGCTGCTCGTAATCAACTTTTAAAGATTAAGGGCTATCATTCTGCCCGAGACTTTCAGCGTCGTCTTTTAGAGGAGCTTTTGGAAAAAGAAGGCGAGGAAAGCTCTTTCAGCGAAGAGATAGAATAAGGAGGAGATATGGTTGGAATAGTTATTATTACCCATTGTCAAATTGCTGATGAACTGGTAAGAGCTGCCAGTTTAATTGTGGGAGAAATCCCTGCCTGCATTGCTATTAGCATCTCTCCTGAAGAAAAGCTAGAGAGCATTGCTGAGAGGCTAGAGCAAGCAATGCTCAGCGTTGACCAAGGCGACGGTATTTTAATCCTTACCGACCTTTTTGGCGGAACTCCCAGTAATGTCAGCCTTAGTTTCTTGCAAGATAAAAAAGTTGAAGTGGTAAGTGGAGTAAATCTTCCGATGCTTTTGAAAATTAGTGTTGCCCGTGAAGGTAAGGAATTGAAGGAAGTGGCACGAGAAGCAAGAGAGGCTGGTAGAAAAAACATTTCCGTTGCCAGCGAGATTATGAAAAAAAAGGTGTGAATTATGCGGAAAAGCGTAGGCTTGAGAGAACAGGTGGTTGAACGCAGGGTGAAGATTATTAACCGACTCGGGCTTCACGCTCGGGCAGCGGGAAAATTTCGCAACCTTGCTGCTCAATTTAAATCCCAAATTAAAGTAATAAAAGACAATATGGAAGCAGATGCTAAAAGTATTTTAGGATTGATGGCTCTAGGTGCAGCAAAGGGAACAGAATTAATTCTCAGAGCAAGTGGAGAAGATGCAGAGCAGGCAATAGAGGAATTAACAAAATTGATTAATGACAAATTCGGTGAGGATGAGTAATGACCGAGGAAAGGGTTAATCTCAAGCTTAAAGGAATACCTGCAAGTGATGGCATTGTTGCTGGACCTGCTTATGTTTTACGGACCCGTCTTTCCCCTGTTCCCAGAAGAAAAATTAATGAAAAAGAAATTGAAAATGAAATTAATCGCTTAAGAGGGGCTCTTAAAGAGAGCGCGAATGAGCTAAAAGCATTAAAGAAAGATTTAGAAGGGCACAAGCTTAAAGAGCCTTTTTACATTGTAGAAGCTCATCTACTTTTAATGCAAGATGAGGCTTTATGGAGTGAAGTGGAGGAGCGGATAAGAAAAGACCAGATTAATGCTGAGTGGGCACTTCGCAAAGTAATAAATGATTGGTTAAAAGTTTTTGCCTCCTTGCGTGACCCGTATCTTCAAGAGCGGGGGCAGGATATTGAGCTGGTGGGGCAGAGAGTATTAGACAAGCTTATCGGGCATAAAGAGTTAGATTTTTCCCAGCTTGCAGAGCCAGTTATTGTTGTTGCTCATGACCTTCGTCCTGACCAGACCGCCCGAATGATTTTTTCCAAAGTGCTAGGCTTTGCTACTGATGTTGGTAGTAGAACCAGCCATACTGCTATAGTTGCCCGTTCATTAGAAATACCAGCAGTTGTTGGTTTGGAAAGAATCACAGAACTGGTAGAAGATGGAGATATTGTAATTTTGGATGGTGGTGAGGGTGAAGTGATTATTAATCCTGATTCCTCACTCTGCGCCTATTATCAGCAAAAGCGGGCAGAATTTGAAAGTTTTAATCTGCTTTTGGAAAAATATTCAAAACCACCAAGTTTGACCAAGGATGGCTATAAAATTCAGCTATCTGCCAATCTAGAAGTTTTGGCAGAGATAAATTTTTTAGAAAAATATGGTGCAGAAGGTGTAGGATTATACCGCACAGAGTATTTATATCTTGACCGAGAGCACCTTCCCAGTGAAGAGGAGCATTTTGAAAACTATCGCAAGCTGGCAGAAGCAACTGCTCCTTATCAGGCAACTATACGCACTTTTGATTTAGGTGGGGATAAATTCGTCAGCCAGTTAAAGCTGGCAGAAGAGATGAATCCTGCTTTGGGACTGCGAGCAATTCGCTTTTGCCTGAAAAGACCAGATATTTTTAAAGCACAGCTTAAGGGGATTCTTCGCGCCAGTGCTTATGGTAATGTACAGGTTATGTTTCCACTTATTTCTAGTCGGGAAGAGGTAAAAGAATCAAAACGTATCTTGAAAGAGGTGATGGAAGAATTAGACAAAGAAGGAGAAAAATTTAATCCTGATATACCTGTGGGAATAATGATAGAGGTTCCCAGCGCTGTGATAATAGCAGACCAGCTTGCTCAAGAAGTGGATTTTTTCAGCATAGGCACGAATGATTTAATCCAGTATGTTTTAGCAATTGACCGAGTAAATGAATATGTTTCTTACCTTTATCAGCCATTACATCCTTCGGTTTTAAAAATGATTAAACAAACAGTTGATTGTGCACATCAGGCGGGAATAAAAGTAGCGATATGCGGAGAGATGGCAGGAGATGTTTTTTATTTGCCTGTTTTAGTCGGTCTGGGGCTTGACCAGCTAAGTATGCCAGCAAGACTTATTCCTAAAGTGCGTAAAGTTTTACGAGAGCTTCGTGCAGATGAGCTTAAAGATATGGTTGAAGAGATATTAAAATTTTCTACTGCTGATGAAATCAGAAACTTTCTTAAGGAGCGGATTGAAAAAGATTGGAAAGATGCGTATAGTTTTGAGTTAGAAATCAGCCAAGATATTGCTCAAAAGTTCATCTGTCGAAGGCAAGAGCAAAGTTAATTTTTCCAAATATAATTCAGGAGGGAGAAAAGTGGGGAAAGAATTTCTTTTTAGCAGTGAGTCTGTGACTGAGGGTCATCCTGATAAAATTGCTGACCAGATTTCTGATGCAGTTTTAGATGCAATGATAGCTCTAGACCCAGAATCAAAAGTTGCCTGTGAAACCTTGGTGACTACTAATACTGTTCTTATTGCAGGTGAGATAACTTCACAGGGATTTAACAAAGTAGCTATTCCAGAAGTGGCTCGCTCAGTGATAAAAAGGATTGGCTACACAGACCCAGATATAGGCTTTGATTATAAGAGCTGTTCCATTATGACTTTTATCCATGAGCAATCCCCAGATATTCGGCGAGGAGTGGTGAAAAAGAATAAAAAGGCGCAAGGCGCAGGCGACCAAGGAATGATGTTTGGTTATGCCTGCGATGAAACCCCCGAACTTATGCCAATGCCGATTATGTTTGCTCACAGGCTTACCCGAAGGCTGGCAGAGGTGCGCAAAAAAGGCATTCTTGATTTTCTCAGACCTGATGGAAAAAGTCAGGTGACAGTAAGATATGAAGATTATAAACCCAAAGAGGTCACAGCTGTTGTTATTGCAGCTCAGCATACACCCGAAGTCAAGCAAAAAGTGCTAGAAGAAGGGATTATCGAAGAAGTGATTAAAAAGGTTATTCCTTCCCAATATCTTAGCTCCGAGGTTAAATACTATATCAATCCCACAGGAAGATTTGAAAAAGGTGGTCCGTATGCAGATACAGGTCTCACAGGAAGAAAGATTATTGTTGATACTTATGGTGGAATGGGCAGACACGGTGGCGGGTGCTTTTCTGGTAAAGACCCGAGCAAAGTTGACAGAAGCGCAGCATATATGGCTCGTTATATTGCTAAAAACATTGTTAAGGCTGGTCTTGCTAACAGATGCGAGGTTCAGCTTGCTTATGCTATTGGTGTAGCAGAGCCAGTTTCGGTGATGGTAGAAATTCAAACATTTGGCACCAGCAAGATTTCAGAAGAAAAGCTGGCAAAAATTGTAAGAAAAATCTTTCCCCTCCGACCACGCGAAATTATTGAAGAGCTCAATCTATTAAGACCTATTTATGAAAAAACCGCTTCTTATGGACATTTTGGCAGAGCAGAAAAAGAATTTTCCTGGGAGCGGACCGACCGAGTGAGAGCGTTAAAAGAAGCAATAGAAGTATAAGTGGGAGGTAGCTTAATGAAAAAATGTGATGTGCGTGATTTGAAACTAGCAGAGCAGGCTAAAGGCAGGGTAGAGTGGGCAGAAAGGCAGATGCCGGTATTGGGATTAATCCAGAAGCAATTTGCCAAAGAAAAGCCTTTTAAGGGCATTAGAATTGGCGCCTGCCTTCATGTGACCACAGAGACAGCGGTTTTAATGAAGACCCTCAAAGCAGGTGGTGCCCAGCTTGCCCTTTGTGCAAGCAATCCGCTCAGCACCCAAGATGATGTTGCTAGCTGGCTGGTTAAGGAGCTGGGCATAAAGGTTTTTGCCATCAAGGGTGAAGACCGCAAGCGTTATTATCAGCATATAGAAGCGGTTTTGGATACCCACCCTCATATAACAATGGATGATGGTGCTGACCTTGTCGGAACAATACACAGTCGTCGCCAGAAATTAGCAGAAAATATGCTTGGCGGAACAGAAGAGACTACCACAGGAGTTATTAGGCTTCGCAGTCTTGCTGACCAAAAAAAGCTCCTTTTCCCTGTAATTGCTGTTAATGATGCACAGACCAAACACTTCTTTGATAATCGCTATGGAACAGGACAGAGCACTATAGATGGTATTCTTCGTGCCACTAATATTTTGCTTGCAGGTAAAACTTTTGTTGTGGTTGGTTATGGACAATGTGGAAGAGGCGTGGCTAGGCGTGCTCGTGGTATGGGGGCTAATGTTATTATTTGTGAGGTTGAGCCATTGCGTGCCTTAGAGGCGGTTATGGACGGATTTCGTGTTATGCCTATTAAAGAGGCAGCTAGGCAAGGAGATATTTTTGTCACTGTCACTGGCGACATCAATGTCATTGACGAGCCTGCTTTGCGGGTGATGAAAGACGGTGCTGTGCTTGCCAATAGCGGTCATTTTGATGTTGAGATAAACAAACCTGCTCTTAAAAAACTTTCAAAAAAAGTAAGAAGAATAAGACCATTTGTAGATGAATATGAGCTTAAAGATGGAAGAAAAATTTATCTTTTGGGTGAAGGAAGATTAATTAATTTAACGGCTGCTGAAGGGCACCCATCTGTAGTAATGGATATGAGTTTTGCTAATCAGGCGCTTTCTGTAAGATACTTGGTTAAAGAAGGAAAGAATTTAGAAAAAAAGGTTTATAATGTTCCCTTAGAAATTGACCAAGAGATTGCTCGACTCAAACTCAAAACTATGGGCATCAAAATAGACCGCTTGACTACCGAACAAAAGAGATACCTTTCTAGCTGGGAACTCGGAACCTGATTATGAGAAAAATTGCCACCTGCTTGATGCTCCTGTGCTTTACAGGCAATGTTTTTGCCATTTCCCAAAGGCAAAAGGATTTTAAAGTTCCTTGTAATAAGGAAGTTTGCAGGCAAGAGCGGATTTTAAAAACCCATTCTTGGCTGGTTAAATTAGTCTCAATAAAAGAATGGCTTAAAGTTGTTTATGAGGTTGGAGAAGAGTCAAAACCCCGCTGGAGTGAACCTCATCCTAAAGCTAAATCTTGGGAAAACTTAAACCCTGCCCCACTTCCAAAAGAACCTGTAAAATTTTTACCCAAAGGACATCTGGCTCGTTTGAATAAAAGAGGCTGGCTTGATCAGGTTTTATCTCGTGATGATGCCCGTTATCAAACTTTTGGTCCCAATGGAAAAAGGCTGGATATGCGCAGGTTAGAAGCGGGCAGATTGGGTATTTGCGGAGATTTTGGCTATATTCATCGCCAAAAAGGAGACCTGTTTGAAATCTTTTTAAAGATTAATCATAAGCCCGCAAAGCCTCAATTGAAAAGGGTTAAATGGTTTCCCAGCCAGTTTGTCGCTTATTTTACTGCAGATAAAATTGAAATTGAAGAAAGAAAATGGATAAGCAACAATGATGTCGCAGTATCCTGGCTTCAGATAAAAAATCATTCTCAACAAAAAATATTTATTGAAATTGAAGCTCGCTCTCCTCTTGTAAAAAAGGAAGCAAATACTCAAATAAAATTTTTTAAAATTCCCGTAAAGATTTATTTTAACGGCAGGTGCAAAAATTCTTATGGAAGAAAATTCAGCTTTTGGCTTGATAAAGATGAAGAAAAAGAATGCATTTTTGCGCTGGCTTTTTCTCTTGAAAAAGAGCAATCTCCTCAAAAGAAAGCAGAATTTTGGCTGAGCACAAGCGAGCCGAGCAAGATTCAGCAAAAACAATATTTAGATTGGTATTCTCAAAATGCAGTTTATTTTGATTGTCCAGAGCCTCACTGGAAGCGCCTTTGGTATTATCGCTACTATTTGCTTCGGCGAAATCTTGTTGAGCCTGCTGTTAGGTGCTTACGGTATCCTTGCTTTTACGAAGGAATTTACGACCGCTCGCCAAGCGCTTGGCGCCACTGGTTTGACCAAGTGATTACTTTTAGTTCCCCTCATATTATCGCAGAGGCACGCTGGCTAAGAAATTCTCGTTATGCCTTTGGGCAGGTATTCACTCATTTTGACAGTCAAGCAGGAGATGGCATTTTCTATTGCGCAAAAATTTATGGCGCTACTGGCACTTTATATACAGAATGGATTGCAAGTTCTGCTTATCAGGCTTGGCTGGTTCATCCTGAAAGGGGCTATCTTGAAAAAATTATTCCTTATCTTGAAGCCAATGTTTTGGGTGTGTTGAAAAAATATGACCATGATGGAGACTGGCTGGTTCGTGCGCCTAATTTTGCTTTAACAGGAATGGAGTGGCAACCTGCTTTTTGGTATTTTCATAGCTACAATAACACCCGCAATCCAACTACTTTAGAAAGACCTGCCTTTACCTCTTATCTTTATGCAAATTTAATAGCCCTAACACAGGCACTGGAAATAACAGGTAGAAAAGAGGAGGCAGAAAAATATCGGCAATTAGCAAAGAAAGTGCAAAAGGCAATATTAGAAAAGATGTGGAATGATAAAGATGAATTTTTTTATTCGCTAAGGGAGCGTGATGATAAGCCGGCAAGGGTAAAAGAAATTGTGGGATTTTATCCTTTTGCTTTTAAGGTTGTTCCACTTTCAAAAAACAAATACTGCTCAGCTTTTAAATATTTAACTGACCCAGAAGAATTCTGGCAGAGAATTCCCCTTGCAACCGTAAGCAAGAAATGTCCTGCCTACACTCCTCATATTCAAACTTGGCCAGCAAAAGGTGGCATTACCACCAGCTGTATGTGGAATGGTCCTACCTGGCCCCATGCTAATTCTATTATTGCAATGGCGCTTGCCAATGACCTTCGGTTTTATCATTCTGGCTATATATCTTTTCAAGATTTTTATCGTTTCCTTGATTTATTTACCTGGCTTCATTATGAAGATTCCGAGGCAAAAAAACCGCTTATTCTTGAATATTATGATGGTGAAAATGGAGCTGGTTATGGATGCCTTGATTACCTTCATTCCACCTATATTGACCTTCTCATCAATTATGTAGCTGGTCTTGTGCCCCGCGCTGATAATAAAATAGAGCTATGGCCTTTAATTAAAAACTGGGACTATTTTGCTTTTGATGGCATTCCTTACCATAATTATGAGCTGACCATTGTTTGGCAAAAGCCAAAAAGTAAAAGATATCCAGATTTGCCCGCAGGTTATAGCCTTTATGTTGATGGCAGGCTGATATTTAATCAGCCCATATTAGGGCATTATCTAATTGACCCTCAAAAGCCCAGCTTTAAAATGCTGGAAGAATAAACTCCAAACAGAATAAACAATGAAAAACAGCGAGCAAAAGCCCCTTCTTCTCTCTCAACCAATAAAGTTAGGTGAACTTGAGCTTAAAAATCGGATTGTTAAAGCATCTATGGTAGAAAATCTTGCCAGCGAAAATGGTGAGGTGCAAGACGCACTAATTAAGCTTTATGAAAGATGGGCAAAAGGTGGCGCCAGCTTATTAATAACAGGTGGAGCGTATGTTCAAAAAAATGGCAGGTCAGTTAGGTATTTAATTGGCGCACACGATGACAGCTTAATTCCAGGACTTGCTCGTCTAACAGATGCTGTGCATAAGTTCGGCGCGAAAATAGTGCTTCAGATATATCACTGTGGTAGGCAAACTCAACCTGAGCTTGTGGATGGAGATGTAATTGCGCCAAGCGCAGTCAAAGACCAGCTCACCAAAGTTATGCCCAGAGAGATGACAGAAAAAGAAATAGAAGAAGTGATTATCTCTTTTGGCAAATCAGCCCTGCGTGCAAAACAAGCTGGGTTTGATGGCGTAGAGGTTATGGCAGGTCATGGCTATTTAATCAACCAATTTTTATCACGAAGAACCAATAAAAGGAAGGATAGCTGGGGTGGTGGTCTTGAAAATCGGGCACGATTTCTTTTTGAAATTATAAAAGAGATTCGGCGTCAGGTAGGTGATTCTTATCCGCTTTTAGTAAAACTAAATACCGAAGACCAGCTTAAAGAAGGATTTTCAGTTGAAGAAAGTGCTTGGGTAGCAGAAAAATTGAGCGAGATGGGAGTAAATGCCATTAAACTTACTGGCGGAACTTTTGAATCTGGTCTGAACATTGCCAGAGGTGCTATTCCTGAAGATGAAATTTTAGAAGACCTAGCTGGTTGGGAAAAATATAGAGTCAAAATGATAATCAGAGCAATGAAGCGAAAATTTAGATTTTATGAGGCATATTTTCTGAAAAACGCTCGCAGAATTAGTCCCAGAGTAAAAGTTCCTATAATTCTGGTGGGAGGACTTAGAACTGTTGAGGTAATGGAGAATATCTTAAAAGAAGGCGCTTCACAGCTTATCGCTTTAGGTCGTCCTTTGGTTCGTGACCCAGATTTTCCCAATAAAATCATTGAGGGGAAAGCTAAGCAATCAACCTGTCAGAACTGCAATCGTTGTTTTATCAGGATTGCTCAAGAGAAGCCTTTGCGTTGCTATGCTTTGGAGAAGGAAAAAACCTGAGAAAAAAACTCTTGCGCCTCTTGTCGGCTTAGAAGGGATAGAGGAAAAAGAAGAAGGCGTTGAGCTGAGGTATATCAGTGGAAGGGTTTTTATTCAGGCAGTTTTGCCAGAAATAGTGCGCCTCAGAATAAGTAAGAGCGAGTTTTTACCAAAGCCAATTTCTGACGCAGTTGTCTGGAAAAAAGCAAGTTCCTACAAACTTAACCGTGAACTTAATCGTCTTGTTTTTTTGACTGATAAACTCAAAGTGGTCATTCCTGAAGGAGAATTTAGGTTTGAAATTTTTGACGAGAACGAAAGGCTGATTAACAGGGATTTTCCAGGAGCAGGAGTAAGGTTTGACCAGGATAGCTTTCAGGTTCACCGCTACATATTCCCTGATGAGAGGTTTTATGGACTTGGCGATAAATATGGTGAACTTGTTCGCTCAGCAAAAAGCTGGATTTTCTGGAATGTAGATGTTGGCTGGAAAAAGTTTAAAAAAGACCCAAGATACACATCCATTCCTTTTTTGATTTCTGTGCGGAGAGATATATATTGCGGATGGTTTATTGACCATTCTGGCTGGCTCAAAATAGATGTTGGCTCTAAATTTTCTCGTCTTCTTTCTATCTATGGTGCGGGAAAAGAGATAGATATTTATTTCCTTTATTGCAGGGATTTAAAGACGCTAGTTAAGAATTTCACTTTACTTGTTGGAAGGAGCTTTTTACCACCGCTTTGGTCTCTCGGATATCATCAATCCCGTTATTCTTATTTTTCACAAAAAGAAATTGAAGAGCTGGTGCAAGAGTTTGAAAAAAGAGATATCCCTTTAAGCGCGGTTTATTTAGACATTCATTATATGGATAAATTTAAAGTTTTCACTGTAGATAAGAAAAGATTTCCAGATTTAAAGGGTTTAGCGGAAAATCTTATGAAAAAAGGGATAAGGTTAGTAGGAATTATTGACCCAGGTCTTTATGCAGACGAAAGTTATAAACCGTATCTGCGTGCAAAGATAGAAGATGTGCTTTGCAAAACCGAACAGGGAGAGGAATATCAGGCTCGGCTTTGGCCAGGAAAATGTGCTTTTGTGGATTTTTTCCAAGAAAAAGCAAGAGAATTTTGGGCAGAGGAGCACAAATCTCTTTTTGAGACAGGAATAAGCGGTATTTGGAACGATATGAATGAGCCTAGCTTCTGGAAAATGGATTTGAGAAAAGGAGAGCTTGTAATTCCTTTGTTTGGAGAACGCCATCCTAAAATAGTTCATCAAATTGGCGAATTTATTGTTCCGCATCGTCATTGTCGGAATCTTTACGGTCAAAAAGAAACTGTAGCAACTATTGAAGCATTTAAAAAGTTTATGCCCGGAAAAAGATGGTTTGTTCTTTCAAGAAGCGGTTTTGCAGGCATTCAGAGATATGCCTGTATATGGACAGGAGACAATATCAGCAGGTTTGAGTATTTGGCATCCAGTATTTCGCAGATTTTAAGTTTGGGACTGTGTGGAGTGAGTTTTGTGGGTGCAGATATAGGTGGATTTGCCCTTGATTGCTCAGATGAACTTTTTGCCCGCTGGATAGAGCTGGGAGCTTTTTATCCATTTTGTCGGAATCACAGTGCTATAACGACTCGGGCTCAAGAGCCGTATAGATTTGGTAAAGATGTAGAGGAAATTGCAAGAAAATACATAAAGCTCCGCTATAGGTTCCTGCCCACGCTTTATTCGCTTTTTTGGCAGAGTCATACTGAAGGATTAAGTATTTGGCGACCACTTTTTATGGAATTTCCAAAAGACTCCTGTATATGGAACATTGAAGACCAGTTTATGATAGGAGAGTTTATGATGATTGCACCTGTGGTTGAGCAGGGAGCAAATAAGAGAAAAGTTTATTTCCCTCAAGGAAAATGGTTTGACTATTGGAGCGAAGAGATATTTTGTGGACCAGATGAGGTGGAAATAGATGCAGAGCTTGACCATCTCCCTATTTTTATTCGGGAAGGTGGAATTTTAATTTTTCAGCCACAGCCAAAAATGAAGATTCCTTGGGAAGCTATTGAGCTGGATTTATATGAAGGCAATGGTAAGACAAAGTTTTTCCTCTTTGAAGATGATGGTGAAAGCTTTGATTATCTAAAAGGCAAATATTCATTAAGAGAAATTATTCTCAATTGCTTGGAAGAAAAGATAAGTCTTACCATTAGCCCTAAAAAGGGCAAATTAAATATTGAAAAGCGGAGCTGGATTTTGCGTTTTCATTTAACCCGCTCCCCTGTTCGCATTTTTTATCAAAAGAATCTTTTACCTAAAGAGAAAATCAAAAGCCTTTCAGATAAAATTGTTGAAGTAGAAATTTTCCCTGATGATAACGAGCAGAAGATAGAGCTTGAATTTTGATTTATTTATTTATGCTGGTTGAGCTTAATCCCAGCTGATTAGCTCCAGCAAGATTCACCCCTAAATTTATTTCTGAGCTGGCTATTATTTGGAAATTAATTGCTGTAGAATATTCAGGTGGTTGTGATGGGTCTTCTGGATTTATCCTTTGGCGGAAGGTAAAAGAAACCTGCCAGCACTTTTGCTTAGAAAGATAATCAAACCGCAAGCTTTGCCAGACCAGCTTATTATAATAGGCAGAATAATTTAGCTGATACTGCAAATTCAGGTTTTGAGAAATAGGCAGGCTAGTTCCGAAATTATAATCTTCTGTCTCCTCTTGTAAATATTTATACCAGTGGGTTTTTATTTCTCCACTAGAAAGTGAATACCCCAGCCAGAGCCTGCGATTTTTTTTATCCTGCGCCCATAAGAGCGCCTGCGCTCTATGCCATTTCCCTTCTGAAAAATTGTAATAAAGGTCTGTATTTAGTCCGAGATAACTCCCAAACTGGAAAAAGCCGTGCGCTTCTAAATCATAAAGTTCTTTTTCGGTCCAACTGTAAAATTGTCGTAGTTCAAATCTGCTTGTGAGGTTAATTTTTTGCTGGGAAAGAGATTTTTTAAATACCATACTGGTAAGAGTAAGCCCCAGCTCTCCTCTCTCATCAGTATTAAGTATTTGTTGGAAAAACGGGTCATCAGGCTTAGAGCTTTTACCAAAATAATTGACCATAATTTGGGGATAAATTAAATGACGATATTTGTTCTTTATCTTCTCTTGATATATTTTTTCCAGACCAATGCCAAAATTAAGCCCAAGAATTGGTTGAGCTATAAAGCTTTCTTTTTGCCAGAATTCTGGGTCTGGCTTGAGAGCAGAAAGTTTATATCCTGCATAAGAAAAAAGATAAAAACCTTTTGCCAGATTGGGTGCATAATTTATACGGGGGAAAAAGCTGAGCTCACTTCCCCTTCCCAGGTTGACTTCTTCTCTCCACAAATAATGAAAACGGGCAGAAAGGTCAATACCCACTCCTGCCCCTAGTTCTTTGTTGTAAAGCGTATAGTAAATTGAAGGAAGACGCTGAATAATAAGACTATCTTGGTCAGGTCTTATGATAGGGCTTTGTCTTATATCCCATCCAACAAGGTCATCTAGCCAACTGAATTCGCCTGCTAAAGAGCAATGAGTAAGGTTTTGCTCAAATCCTATTTTGCTCTCTAAAGCTCTCTGCCAGCGCGGGGCAAGGTTTTGAGGAAAGTCAATAATGTATTCATTATCGCTCACTAATCTTATATCTGCCCATAACCAACCTTGCTTCCAAAATGACTGTGCCTGATATAAACCGCTCCAGCGTGTTCGTTCTTCTTTTTGGTCATTAATAATCCATCCTGCTAGTATGCCTTCAGAGATAGGTTTTAAATTATAACGATATTCTGCTCCTGCCTGAAATCCTCTTTTCTCCAGCCAAGAAGGATAAAAGGTAAAATCAGACCAGTTAGATAAAACCAGATAAAAAGGAAGGGTAGCTTGATACCCGCTTCGGGAGCTGTAGAGAAATTCTGGTGGCAAAAATCCACTTCGGCGCCTACTGGAAAGCGGATACTCTATGTATGGAAGATAGAAAATTGTATGACCCTTGATAAGGATTTTTGCCGAGCGCATTTTCAAATTACCTTCAACATCAGCGTTTACCTTTTTCCCAAATATTTCCCAATCAGGATTTTTACCTTCAGGACATTGACAAGAGGTAAATGTCCCTTGATTCAAATAATAAAGATTTTCTCCTATCTTTTTAATCTCTGCTCCTTTAATGGTAAGCTCTCCTTGGTCTGTTGGAAGTATCAACTTGGCAGAGATAAGATATCCTTTTTGTGTTTTTAGATTTATTCTGGCTTGTTCAGCAGAAAGAATCTGCTTTTTCTTTTCCTTTTCAATTTTTGTAATCTCCACTCCTTGAGAAGCATAAATTTCTTGGGTGGAAAGATTTATCTCCAGTTTGGGAGCAGAAATCAGCCACGAGTCTGCGGTTATATGTACATCACCTTCAAGAATGAGCAGATTTTTATCCTGCTCAAAAATAAGCTTTTCTGCTCGGGCTTGAACAAGAGATTTGGAGCTAAGATTTTCTTCAGAAAAGACGCTGAAAGAAGATAAAATCAAAAGGCAAACTATGCTCCAAGCAAGCCAGAGCCTGTGCATCCAACCATCCTAAATTTCAATGACTTCTTCCTGCTCTAAAGGAATAATCTGTGGTTTAAGTTTAGAAAGCTCTTTTAAAATTTCTCTGAGAAAAACCGGCTTCATATGAAAAGCTCGGAACTGTAAGGGTTTTTGGTTTAATTTGGCAATCTCTCCTTGAGCAAGTTTGGGAGTTAGATGTCCGCTAATTTTCGCCAGCTCCTCCAGTCGATTAGGAAAACTCACCTCAATAATGACCAGCTTAAGATTATCCTGTTTATTTGCTTCTTTCCAAAGATTTTCAGTAATGCCTGTATCTCCTGTATAAACAAATGCACTTTTGCTATCGCTTATGATGTATCCGACGGCAGGTATGGGATGATTTACAGGGATTGCTTTGATGGTTAATCCTTCCAGCTTAATTTCCTGATTTGGCTTAATGGCTCGCAAGCTTATAGTAGGATGGTTTTCATCAGGGATACGAGTAAAATCAGGCCAGAGCTTGTTATTAAAAAAATGTTTTTTTAAAGTACGAATGCTTTTTTCTGTGGCAATGACTTCAACGGGTGTTTCTCTTTTCCCAAAAACATTATCAGCGAGAAAGGCGATATCGTGTATATGGTCAAGATGGGTATGGCTGATGATAATAGCATTCAGCTTTGCCTGTTGACGCAAAGATAATGAGCTGGTTATTGCACCTGCTTCTAAAGCAATGCGGTCATTTATTAGAAAAGAAGATGTGCGAAAGCCAATTCCCTCACCTCCATAGGCTCCCAAAACTTTAATCTTCATACACTGCTCCTATTCTAATCCTTCAAATTGCTCCTTCATACTCAAATATTCCAAATACTTGCGAAGCCTGTTTGCATCCGCAATAACAATACCGTCTGGCTCAGTGCGAATAAGCTTGGCGTTTTCTAAGCGAGTAATGATTTCTTTTACTTGCTCCTGTTCCAACCCGGTTTTTCCAGCAATATCTTCAACAGTAAGGTCAATTTTTATCCCACCTTCTACTTCCTTGCCATGATGGTCAGCGGTTCTTGTCAAAGTATGAACCACCTTGCTGTTAGCGTCTTTATAAAGCAGGCTTTCTATTTGGTCATCTGCTTCTTGCAGTCTTTGGGCAAGTTTTTTAATCATACGAATAGCAATTTCAATATTATTTTTAATAAGAAGCTCAAAGGTTTTTGGGTCTATAACCAGCATTTTGCTTTCTTCTAAAACAGTAGCGGTTGCCGAGCGGGGCTTATTATTAAGAATAGCCATTTCTCCAAAGAATTCTCCAGGTCCTAAAATAGCCAGCACCTGCTCTTCTCCACGCACCTGCTTAGAAATTTTCACCTTACCAGATTGAATTACATACATTTCTCTCCCGGTATCTCCTTCTCTAAAAAGCACGGTTCCTGCAGGAAAAATTTTTCCTAATTTTTGAAAAAGAGCCTCTTCGCTACTCATTTTTTCCTCCTTTTTTGTTTTTTAGTTTATGCTCTTTAATTATCTCTGTCAAAGTTTTTAAGGCAGATTTTGGCGGAAAAGTGCCTTTGGGACGA
This sequence comes from uncultured bacterium, assembly GCA_964592965.1. Lineage (GTDB taxonomy): Bacteria > RBG-13-61-14 > RBG-13-61-14 > RBG-13-61-14 > DRUE01 > CAZKMM01. Next base: position 24,220 of record CAZQJX010000005.1, on the reverse strand, counting down.
TGTTGAGTATAAATCTTTCCCTTTTGATAAGCAGAAAAAAAGGCAGAAAGAGCATAAGGGTCAAACTGCTTGCCCCGGTTACACCACAATTCTTTAAGTGCGGATGATTCATCAAGTGCAGGTCTATAAGGCCGGTCTGAGGTGAGAGCGTCCCAGGTATCAGCTACTGCGATAATCCTTGCCAGAAGCGGTATCTGTCTGCCACGGAGCCCCTGAGGATAGCCCCTACCGTCAGGTCGCTCGTGATGATACCTCATACCGGGAATAACCTGCTCCAAAGACTTTATATGGCTTAAAATTTCATAACCCTGCTCAGGATGGGTGCTCATCTGGGCAAATTCTTCAGGGGTGAGCCTTCCTGGCTTGCGCAAAATTCGGTCTTCTACCCCTATTTTACCTATATCGTGAAGAATTGAAGCTAATTCAAGCCTTTCCATAACTTCAGGCTTAAGCTTCATTTCTTCACCAATGGCAAGAGAAAAATCGCTTACTCTTTTGGTGTGACCGCCTGTGTAAGGGTCACGCTTTTCAATAGCAGTTGCCAGAGCTTCTGCGGTCTGAAAGAATGTTTGCTTTTGCTCTTCATACAGCCGGGCATTTTCCAAAGCAATGGCAACTTGGTCGGCAAGCCTTTCCATAAGTTTTAAATCTTCTTCGTCAAAAACCTTTCCACCCTTTTTGTTTAAGGCTTGAAGCACGCCAATAACCTTGCCTTTAATCTTTACAGGCACAGTGATCATATTTTTGGTTTTCCATTTGGACTTTTTATCTGCTTGTTTGAACCATCTTGGGTCTTTGGTCACATCAGGTATAAGAGCGGGTTTACCTGTTTGTGCAACCCATCCTGCCACTCCTTCACCAATTTTAAGCCTGATTTCTTTAACTTTATCCGCACGCTCACCTAAAGCAACCTCAAAGAAAAGCTCTCCGCGCTCCTCATCAATCAGATAAAGCGAGCCTGCTTCACAATCAAGAAGCCTGACAACAGCTTCCATTGCTCTTGTGCGCACTTCTTTGGGAGAAAGAGTTGAATTTAATATCTTGTTGATCTCCAAAATCAGGCTGGTGCGCTTGCGTTCTCTTTCATTGAGTTCCCAAAGCCGGGCATTATCAAAAAGCAGGGCTAAATCTGATTGAAGATAAGATAGCACTTTTTCAAAATCATCAGCTAGATGGTTTTGTGAAGAAAAAGCTACAACAAAAAATTGAAGCATATTCTTTTTCTTATAACAAAAGATTGAAGAAGAGCGGGGTTTGAGAGAAAAGTTTTTTGCTAGTTTAAACATTTCAGGAAAATCCTTGCGAGAAAACCCTGAATAAAAATAATCAACATTTTGAAGCGCGGAAATTAATTGTGTTAAAAGAGAATATTCAAGCTCGTTTATTCCCTTTTTGCTAAAATATAATGCCTGATATTCATTTGTCTGAATCCACCAGCCCAAAATAAGCCCATCTAATTGATGATGCTTTAAAATAGTCTTTCCCAGTCTTTTTATTATGGATATGGGAGATTGATATTTCTCTCCCAAACTGGAAATAATATTTTTGAGCTGGGAAGCTTCTTCTTTTTGTGCCTTATGAGGCTTAAAATTATTTTTCATTTTTCCTTACTAATGATTTTTTGAATAGTATCTTCCACCCTTTTTTCAATCGTTTCTTCCAGCAGACTGACGATTTCAGGGTGCTCTTTTACAAGCTCATTAAATCTTTCACGGTTAATAACCATCAGTTCCAGCGGGGTTAAAGCGGTTACTGTTGCAGTTCTGGGCTTGTTTTTGATTAGGCTGACTTCTCCAAAAAATTCTCCGGGACCAAGCCGAGCTAAAGTTAGCCTTCGCTTATCTCTCGGGTCAATAGTAGTTACTTCTACCCTTCCTGATTTAATTAAAAACATAGCATCTCCTTCTTCGCCCTCTACAACCACTGCCTCACCGGGTTCGTATTCTTTTAGCTCAAATTTTTCAATAAGCTTTTTTCTTTCTTGAGGAGAAAGGCTTTGAGTAAGGGGATTTAAAGCAAGGAAATTATCAAGCACTCTCTCTTTGTAGAACCTGAGCATTACTTCTCTAACTTGAGGGAATTCTGCGATAATTTCATCCATATCTTTGCGGGTGATTTCAAGAAGCTCAAGGTCTGTTATGGCTCGCACAGTTGCCTGTCTTCTTGAATCCATAAAATATCCAAACTCGCCAAAAAAATCTCCTTTTCCTAATTTAGCGATGATTTTTTCTTTGCCGTCTGGGGTGAGTTTACTTACCTGCGCCTCTCCTTGAACAATAATGAAAATAGAATCTCCTTCCTCTCCTTCTCGGCAGATTTTTACACCAGCAGGAACTTTTAAAGAATGAAGCTTTTCATAAATACGGGTAAAAGCCTTTTCATCTAAAGGAGTAAAAAGAATAGTTTCTATGCGCTCAGCTGGTTTTTCTTCTTTTTCAGGAGGTATTGGTATGGCTTTTTCTATTTCAGCCTTTTCGGCTTTTTCTTGTATCTTTGTTTCAGGCTCTTTTTCCAAGAGAGCTTTCTTTTCAGCTTTCTGAACAGCAACTTTTACAGGAGTGATTTTTCCAATAGTAGTTTTATGCCTTTTCGCCAGAACCTGCTCCACCTCTTCCTGTAAGGCTTTATCGTCTGGAACAAGCTCCTGAAGGATTTTTCCAACAGCAATTGCCTGAAGCAAGAACCCTTCATCAAGATACTTACGCATTGCTTTTTTATAGGTTTCAATGGCAGAATTCTCATTATTTATTTTAAGATAAATTTCCGCCATCTTTTGATAGACTTTGGCATCTGCTCCGCCTTTTTCTTCAATCTCTTTGTAAATTTCCAAAGCCTTCTCCAGCTTGCCTTTGCCTCTAAATTTTTCTGCTTGGCTCTTCAGCCGTTTGAAATCAGGCTTTGCCATCTTCTTGCCTCACTTGGTTTTAAGCTGAAAGACTCCATCCCAATCAGCAGATGGTGGGTTTTCAATATACATCTGGCAACGCTCTAAATAAAGCTGGCTGGGATAGTCATTGGCGTTTATTTCAAGGCACTTCTGGAATATAGATTTTGCTTCTGTGAATTTTCTCTTGCGGTAAAGCTTAAGACCCTCGGCAAACAGCTTAATTAATCTTTGCATTTTTTCATCAAGTTCGCCCTTTTTTGCCAGAAGCTCATAAACCTTAACAGGCTTTTCCTTACCAACCACCCGAATTAAATCCAGCTCTCTCGCTTCAATATAATCTTTAGCCTGTTGATAAGTTGACTCACTAATTAAAATCCAGCTTTGATATATTTTATTAGCACCTTCCAGCCTACTTGCTAAATTTACTTCATCGCCTATTGCTGTATAATCCATTCTTTTTTCACTTCCCATATTTCCTACTAGGGCATAACCAGTATTAATACCGATGCGAGCACGAAGTTCAGGCAAGCCCTTTTCCCTCCATATTTGATTTAATTCTTTAAGTTTTTTCTGCATCTGGAGTGCAGAAAAGCAGGCGCTTTGAGCGTGATCAGGATAATCAAGTGGTGCACCAAAAAATGCCATAATCGCATCGCCTTCAAATTTGTCTATTGTTCCACGATTAGTCAAGATAATTTCACTCATCTCTGTAAGATAATGATTAAGCAGACTGACCAGCTCCTCTGGTTCCATCCTTTCGCTTAAAGAAGTAAAACCCTGAAGGTCAGAAAACATTATAGTAATGAATTTTCTCTCTCCGCCCAGTTTGAGTTTTTCCGGATGAGCAAGAAGTTGGTTAATAACTTCATCAGAAAGATAATAGCTGAAGGCACTCCTAATAAAACGCTTCTCCCTCTCCTCCATTGTATAATGATAAAGAGTAATGCCCAGATATATGAAAAAGACAGTAAGAAGCGGATAAGTAAGGCTTAAAGAGAGATGTTTTTCATTAAACATATAGAAGTTAAAATATGCATATCCCAAAATAAGCACCAAGACCAGGCCTGCACTAAAAATCGGACGAATGCGTGGGTAAAGCAGGCTGAGAATAATGCCGAGAAAGAGCACCACAATTATATCAAATCCTCTCATCCATCCGGGAGCAATAAGCACACGCTGATGGAGCACATTGTCAATAATGTTGGCGTGAAGATATACCCCGGGCATAGTTCCCAGCGGTGTTGCTCGGATGTCATAAATTCCTACTGCCGTGGCACCAACGAGCACAATTTTATTTTTAAAAGCTTTTACCGGATTAAAACCTTTTTTCCTCTGTTCAGCAAAATCATTGTAGACATCATAAAAGCTATAAGTAGTAAATTCTCTCAGCCCACCCTGATAGTTAATGATGATTCTTCCCCTCTCATCAACAGGGATGTTGATATTTCCTAGTTTTATTTTATCTACCATTGCCCAGCTAGGATTGCTTTTAATAGCAACTACCATTGGCTGAGCATTTAAATAGATGCGCAGTGCTTCAAGAGACAGGCTGGGAAAGAGATAAAGCTCATCGTCAGGCTTGATTTTTTCTGCAGGTGGCCAGCCGGCAATAAGTGGTGCTTTGCGAAAAACACCATCTGGGTCAGAGATAAAAGTAAAGAATCCTGACCCACTGATTTTATCTGAGAAAATAGGCAGATTAACCTGAAATCCATAAATATCAGGCACTGCTCTTGCTAATAAAAAAGGATTTGCTCCAGAGATGTATTTTATGAGTTTGATAGAGAAAGGCTTTATCAGCTCAAATCTTCGCAGGTTCTCTTCTTCTCCTACTTGGCGGGCTTCTGTTTTTGTCTGAAAGAAGAACCAGCCGAGAATTTCGTTGTCAATCTCATTTAGTGTCTGGGCAAAGATTTGGTCTGCATTAAGTTGTTCTTCTAGTTGAGAAAGATAAGCAAGAAATTCATCATTTGAACGAGAAGATAGAGTTTTAATTCTTTCTTCCAGCTCATTGAGCCATTTGATTTTTTTCTGAACCTGTTGAAGCTGTTTTTTTAAATAATTTTTTTGCCTTTGGGATTGAGATTTTTTCAGCAGGCTTGTAAGCTTTTTTTGCTTTTGCTTTTGACTAGAGAGCTCTTTTTGGGTTAGTTCTAAAAGAGCAGAGATTTTTTCATCAAGCTGAGCAGGCTTTTTTAACTCATAGGTTTTGCGAATGGATTTGATGAAGTTCAAGTTAATATTCTGGTCTGGCTCAGAGAAAATAACATCTAATGCTATTACTTTAGGTTTATAGCTGGCAAGATTTCGCATAAATTTTGCCCAGTAAATTCTAGGCCAAGGCCATCTCCCCAGCTTTTCTATGCTTTTTTCATCAAGAGCAACAACTATAACCTCACTTGCGCCTCTGCGCTCTCCTCGAGCACGAAAGCGAAGGTCATAAGCCTTTGCTTCCAGCTGTTGAATAAAGCTAGGCTGAATAAAGGTAATGGCAGTCATTATTAAGGTGAGAATTATCCCGATTCGCAGGGAATTGATTTTAAAAATCCTTTTTATCTTTTCTAAGTTTCGCACTTTTTAGCGGGCGGGTAATTTTAGCTACGGTCGGGAATCTCTTTTCCCACCCTTGCTTCTATATATTCAATAGCGTCTTTGATGGTTTGAATTTTTTCAAGGTCTTCATCTGGAACTTCTAGGTCAAATTCGTCTTCCATAATTAACACCAGCTCCCAAAGGTCCATTGAGCTTATTCCAAGGTCGTCAATAAAATGTGCCTCAGGCACCACTTTTTCTGGTTCAAGTTTTAAATGCTCAATTATTAACTGGATAACACGGTCACGAACCAGCATTTTCCTTTTCCTCCTGACTTTTTGTCATTCTAACAGTTTCTCAGCCCAAATACAATCCACCATTAATGTGAATAACCTGTCCTGTAATATACGAGCTTTGAGGCAGAGCAAGAAAAGCTACCAGCTCTGCCACCTCTTCGGGAGTTCCTGCTCTTTTCACAGGAATTCTAGAAATAATTTCATTTAATTGGTTTGGGTTGAGCATTTTAATCATTTCGGTTTCAATTAGTCCAGGCGCAACCGCATTAACAGTTATTCCAAAAGGAGCAAGCTCTATCGCCATAGTTCTTGTCAGCCCTTCAAGACCTGCTTTGCTGGCAGAATAATTTGCCTGCCCAATCCTACCCAAATGCGCAACCACTGAGCTTATGTTGATAATTCTTCCGTAGCGCTTTTTTACCATTATTCTGCTGGCAAATCGTGCGCAGTTAAAAGCACCGGTGAGGTTAACAGAAATTACCTCTTGCCACTGCTCGGGAGTCATTCTGGGAAAAATCTGATCGCTGGTGATGCCTGCGTTGTTGACCAGAATCTCCAGCCCGCCCAGCTCTTTTTCCAGCTTTTTAAGCTCAATTTTTACCTGCTCATAATCTGCAACCGAAAACTTGGCAATCAGTACTTTTCCGCCCTGCTCAGTTATTTGCTTTAAGGTTTGATTTGCGCCTTCATCATCTTGAGAATAATTGATAATAACCTGTGCGCCCAGCTGAGCCAGCTTCAAAGCCACTGCTTTTCCAATGCCCCGACTGGCTCCAGTTACAAGCGCACGCTGACCAGAAAGTGGCTTTTCGCTCATTTGAGCAGTTTTTCCAGCTCCTCGAGGTCTTTGGTTTCAGAAAAATTGACCACGGGAATTTCTGGCACAATGCGTTTGACTAGTCCTGCAAGCACCTTGCCAGGTCCAATTTCAATAAACCCTTCAGGCTTCATCTCAGCAAGATATTTGACTGAATCTTCCCAGCGGACAGGAGAGATGACTTGCTCAGCAAGAATTCTCGGCGCAGATTCTGGATTAGGATAAGGCTTGGCTTCTAGATTAGAAATTACAGGAAATTTGAACTCGTGAAATTTTATCTGTTTTAAAAACTCTTCAAGCTCTTTTTTTGCATCTTCCATCAACGGGCTGTGGAAAGCACCGCTTACCTTGAGAGGAATTGCTCTTTTTTTCTTTTCTTTTGCAAGCTCTTTTGCCCGCTCAATTGCATTTTTATGCCCAGAGATGACGATTTGACCAGGTGCATTGAAATTAGCAGGAACAAGAACATCGCTGTTTTTTGCCTGCTGACAAATCTCCTCTGCTTCTTCTTTTGTCACTCCCAAGAGGGCAAGCATACCTGCTTCTGCTTTTTTTCCTGCCCGTGCCATTGCCTCTCCACGAAGGCGGGTGGTGCGGATAGCATTGGGAAAATCAAGTGCATCAGCAGAGCAAAGCGCAGTATATTCTCCCAAGCTGTGTCCTGCTGAAGCAAGAGGAGAGAAGCCAAGCTCTCGCTTTAAAATGGCAAATCCTGCGTAAGAGACAAGTAAAAGGGCAGGTTGGGTGTTTTTAGTCTGGGTTAGCTCGCTTTCTGGAGCATCAAAGCAGAGCCTTTTAAAATTTATATGAATAGTATCACTAGCCAGCTCAAAAAGCTCACGCACAAGCGCAAAATCATCAAACCAGCTTTTTCCCATACCAGAGTGCTGAGAGCCTTGACCTGGGAAAAGAGCTATCCAAGGCATCTTTCAAACCTCGCTAAAGCCAAGATGCACAGGGAAAAGCTCAAACCTCTTCAACCTCTTTTATCTGTTTGCCCTTATAATGCCCGCAGTAAGGGCACATACGATGAGGAAGAATTCGTTCTCCACAATTCGGGCAGACGCTAAAACTGGGAATTTCTAGGTGATGATGAGACCTGCGCTTATTCCTTCTTGATTTACTAGTCTTTTTCTTTGGAACTGGCATTTCTCAGGCTCCTTGAAATTTTTGGTTAAGTTTAAATAATTATTTACTAATTTTCAACTGCCTGAGTATTGCCAGCCTTGGGTCTCCTTCTTCTTTCTTGCATTTGCACTGCTCATAGTTGAGATTAGCGCCACAACCAGGGCAAAGCCCTTTACAATCTGGCTTGCATAAAAATTGAATGGGAATTTCAAGAGCAATTTGTTCCTGGAAATATCCAGTTAAATCCAGCTCAGGACCTGTGTAATAGATATGATCCAAATCTTCGGGGCTAAGCTCTTTTTCCAGCTCAGTGATTCTTTCAGGACCTGGCATTAACACTAAATCAAAGCTGGAATCAATATCATAATCCATTTCTTCACCACATCTTGAACAAATAGTATGAATGGTAAGTTTAACCCTGCCCCTAAGATGGAGGTTATTCCCTTCCTTATCCAGTTTTCCCCAGATGTGGATTTTATCTTTGACATAAGCCTGGTCATTTACCTGTGTGTATTCTGGGATGTTGGTCAGCCAGGTTCGGTCAAACTCCTCTTTAATTTCTAGCCCTTCCTCAGGAAGGCTCTCAATATTGACAATTAATGATGACATCGGCGGGCTCCTTTTTTGGAAGGTTTATTTTTATATTGACATATATTGAGCGCTTGTCAAACTCTGGGGAGTTTTTTAAGCAATTCCCTTTTGTTTGGCTTGTTCCCAGAGTTCGTCCATTTCTTTAAGAGTCATATCTTTAAGCTCTTTTCCCTGCTTTTTTGCCTCTTCCTCAATGTAGGCGAATCTTTTTTCAAATCTTTCGGTGGCTTTTTTCAAGGCATCTTCAGGATTAACTTTAAGAAATCTGCTCAGGTTGACAAGGGCGAAAAGCAAATCTCCTAGCTCGTGTTCAATTTTTTCCTGTTCGGACTTTTCAATAGCACTTTTCAGCTCTTTAAATTCCTCCTCCACTTTAGCCAGCACCTGAGAGGTGTTTTCCCAGTCAAATCCCACCTGGCTGGCATTATCGGTTATTCTTCGGGCACGAAGAAGTGCAGGCAAGGATTTGGGAACATCTCCTAAAACCGATGCTCCCTGCTTTGATTTTCGTTTAAGCTCCACCCACTGCTTTTTTACCTCTTCTGGTTCGGTGATAGTTTTATCGCCAAAAACATGAGGGTGGCGGTAAATCATTTTTTGATAAATGCGGTCAATGACATCATAAAGGTCAAATTTTTTCTGCTCAGAAAAAATCTGCGCCTGAAAAACTATCTGAAAGAGCAGGTCTCCCAGCTCCTCAAGGATTTTTTCTGGCTCGCCCTGGTTAATTGCTTCTACCAGCTCATAGGCTTCTTCAATGATGTAAGTGGTTAGGGATTGTGGCGTTTGCTTTTTATCCCAGGGACAACCTTCATCAGAGCGAAGTTTTTGCATAAGCCAGACAAGGTCATCAATATTAGCTTTCTTTTCCATTTTGTTCCTCAAAACTTATATTTTCTCCACGAAACTGCTCCCAGAGCCTTTTAAACCTATTTTGATAAATAAGCCTATAAAGCTCAAGCTTTTCTGGAAAAAGCCTCTGGCACAACATTTGAACTTCTTTTTCTTTGTGGAAAAAATCTTCCTTGGAAATGCCAGCAATAATTTTTTCGCAAAGCTCATCCACACGCTCTTTTAGCTGTTTGAGCTTGTAATCTTCAAGCCCAGCTTCTCCCGCTCTCAAGCCCTAGCTCCTTTCTTGCTGGCTTTTTCCTTGATTTCAAGAAGCTTTTTCATCACCCAGCCTAAATCCGCCTTTTTCTCCACTCCGCCAAAAGCATTGTGCAGTGCTAAATATATCTGATAAAGCTCTTCATAAGTCTTTTGAGCTTTTTTCTTAGGTTTGAAAACCTGGGGCTTTAGTCCGCAGAGCTTTCTTTGCGCCTCTTGCGCGCTTGCAAATCCGCCCGCTTTCTTCCCTGCAACCACGCTGGCAAAAATGCAAGCACCCAAGGCACAAGCTTGAGGACTTTTTGCCAGCTTCATTGGTCTTCCCAAAACATCTGCATAGATTTGAAGAAGCAGGTCGTTTTTCTCTGAGATGCCCCCACAGCAGACGATTTCTTTAACCGCAAGCCCGTATTCTTCTAGGCGCTCAATAATCACCCTTGCGCCAAAAGCAGTTGCTTCAATAAGCGCTCGGTAGATTTCTGCTGGGCTGGTGAGAAGGCTCTGTCCAACCAAAAGTCCGCTTAGCCGTGCATCCATCAGCACCGAGCGGTTGCCGTTGTTCCAGTCAAGGGCAATAAGACCGTTTTCGCCCACAGCAAGCTTTTTTGCCTGCTCAGTAAGCTTGTCGTGGTTGAGCTTAAAAGGAGCAATCTGGCTCACGAACCAGTTAAAAATATCTCCCACTGCACTTTGCCCAGACTCAATTCCGATATAACCAGGAAGGATTGAATCTTCCACCACCCCTGGAATGCCGGGTATGCCACTAAGACCGCTTTCTTTGGGCATTACCATCATATCGCAGGTAGATGTTCCGATGATTTTCACCAGCCTTCCAGGCTTAATTCCTGAACCAACCGCTCCATAATGGGCATCAAGCGCACCAATGGCAACAGGTATTCCCTCGCAAAGCCCAAGCTTTTTTGCCCATTCTTTGCAGAGCACTCCTGCTGGTTGATTAGAAGGATAGGCGATGTTGGGAAGGCGCTGGCGAAGCTCTGCCAGCTCTGGGTCAAGCTGGGCGAGAAAATCCTTTTCAGGATACCCACCCCATCTGCGATTGAACATACCTTTATGACCAGCAGAGCAGATGTTTCTTTTGATTTGGCTCGCATCATCCACCCCGCACAAAACCGCTGGTATCCAGTCAGAAGCCTCTGCCCAAGTGTAAGCGGAGCGGAAGACCTTTGGAGAGGTGCGCCGACAATGAAGGATTTTTGACCAAAACCATTCTGAAGAATAAGTCCCGCCATACATTTCAAGATAGTGGGGTTTGAGCTTTCTTGCCAACTCGCTTATTTCCTCAGCCTCTGCATAGCTGGAATGGTCTTTCCAAAGCCAGGCAAGAGCGCCCAAGTCTCGCTCAAATTCTTTGTGAAAGGCAAGGGGCTTTGCTTTGCGGTCAAGGGGGAGAGGAGTGGAGCCAGTGGTATCAACGCCAATGCCAATCACCTGCTGGGGCGAAAAGTCTTTGCTTTTGGCTTTTGCTTTTTTCAGGCAGGCTCGCACTGCTCGGGTCATAGAGCTGAGCCAATCTCCTGGATGCTGGCGGGCAACCAGGTCATTTTTTTCATCAAGGATTACTCCCTGCTCACCGCTGGGATAAACTGAGACTGCATCAGCAACCTCTTCACCACTTGAAAGCTCCACCAAAAGGGCACGAACAGAATTGGTACCAAAATCTAAACCAAGAGCATAAACCTTTCCCTTCATCGCCTTACTCCTTAAATCTTTTAGACAAATTTAGCAAATGGAGAGAAATTTGGCAAAACTTGAAATCAGTAAAAGTTCAACGATTTGAATGGAGAAGCAATTTTTGTGTATATTTTTTAAATGCAATTTGGTTTTATCCAAAGAAAAGGAGATAAAGGAATGAGGCGAAGATTAATAATTCTATGTATATTAAGCCTATTAATCTTTTCAGCCAGATTTTATAAGGATTCTGTGGGAGACCTTGAGCACGACCCGCCCTGGTTCATTTTCTGGTGGTTTTATAAATATCTCAATCCGCCCAAAGACGCCTATCCTGAGCTGATAAAGTATTTCAAGGAGCAGGATTTGAATTTTTCTGCGCCCAACGATGCAAAAGAGCCAATCTCAACCGCAAAGCTTTTGGCAATGGGAGATTTGATGGTAAGAGATGCAATGACCCGTGAGAACTCCCGCTGGCTTTTTGCTGACCTTAAAGATGAATTTAAAGAAGCGGATTTAATTTTTGCCAATCTTGAAGCGCCTGCGGTTCCCAGTCGCCCTATGTCTGATTTTCCCCGCTACAATTTTCGCAAGGATATGGTGGAGTTTTTCAAAGAGCAGGGCTTTGATATTTTCTCAACTGCAAACAACCACTGCCTTGACCAAGGTCAAAAAGGGCTGGTTGCCACGCTGGATTTTTTGGACAGGCTCGGAATATACCATACTGGCACTGCCCGAAGCGAAGAGGAAAGAGATTATGGCTTTCCTGTTCTTGAGGCAAGTGGGATAAAGATTGCTTTTTTAGCCTACACCTTTTCTACCAATGGAAGGAAGATTCCTGAGGATAAGCCCTGGATGGTCAACCGCATTTACTTCAATCTTATTGATAAGGAGCCAGATTTAAGCCTGATTGAAAAGCACATCAAAATCGCTCGCCAGCGAGGCGCAGATGTTGTGGTGGTGAGCCTTCACTGGAGCCTTGAGAATGAATTTTATCCACCGCCGAGAATTGTTGAGCGAGGGCATAAAATCATTGAGATGGGCGCAGATATAATCCTCGGTCATCATCCGCATCTTCTTCAGCCAATGGAAAGGTATGTTCCCAAAAAACCTGATAGAGCAGGAGTGCCAGAGGCTTTTATCATTTATTCTTTAGGCAATTTAATCCCAGACCAGCCCAGCTGGCAATACCGAACAACTGTGGTTTTAAAGCTTAAGCTGAAAAAAGATAGCCAAGGAAAGGTATGGATTGATTCGGTGCGTGTCATTCCCGTTTATTTTTATCCCGGCTCACTCGCAAAGCGCCAAGCTCATCTTATCAGAATTGAGCGTGCTTTAAGCAAGCCCGAAAAATACAAATTTTTCCCCAAAAGAAAGCTTAAAAACCTGAGAAAAGCAAAAGCTCTTATTGAAGAGGTCTTTTTGCCTGAAAATGCTCAAGGGATTGTTATTCCTTAAAAGCTTAAATCTCCTAAATGCTGATAAAAAATCAGGCTGGAAAAAAAGCAAAAATCTTATAAAGGGGATAAAAAATGAAAAAAGGCTTTATTTTGCTTTTAGCGTGGGCTTTTTCTTTCCAGGTTTTTGCGGGCGTGCTTGAGGAAAAGGCTTATGCTTATGACCGATGGTATCAGCGCTGGCACTCGCCAGGATACGGTGGCACTTGTGAGGTAATTTTTGCTGACCCAGAACTCACTCAGGTAAAGATGCTTGATGGAATTGGTGATTCCACTATCTGGACAGGAACTTATCTTGCCTCGCAGGCTTTTCGCTTTGCAGTGGAACATTCGCCCGAGGCGCTTAAAAACGCCAGAAAGGCGTTTCGTGCCCTTCATTATCATCTTATTGCTACTGGCAAAAAGGGGCTTTTAGCTAGATATGTGGGACCGCTCCGTCTGCCTTTCTGGACAAAGGGCGAGGAAGGTTGTCTTAAAAACGAGCGCTGTCATATTATTCCCTGCCCAGAGGGCGCTGGCTTTAGCTCTCAAGACAAATGCTTTTGGCTGGGAGATGTGAGCAGAGACCAATACACAGGATGGTGGTTTGGGATTGCGCTCGCCTATGACCTTATTAATGATGAGGAGCTGAGAAGCTGGATTAAAAAAGATGTGCGCACAATCATTGACCAGCTCATCAAGGATGATTTTGTCATTATAGATGTTGATGGCAAGCCAACAGGTGCAGGCAAGGTAATGGCAGCGATGAAATTTGACTGGCTGAAAATTTCTGCCCATATCCTCAAAGACTCAGAGCTGGAAAAAAGATATGAAAAAGAGGTCAGCTTGCACTGGCTCTGGAACATAATTGCTTCTGACCGAAGGCTCAACCAATATTTTGAATATTTTGCCTTTAATCTTGACCATCAAACCTACTACAACCTGATTCGGCTAGAAGATAGCCCCCACCGCAAAAAGTATTTCCAAAAGGTTTTCAAAGAAAAAGTATGGGGATATACACGAGGGACAGATAATGTGTTTTTTGATTACATTGCTATGGCGGTGCTGGGAAGGACTGACCCAGAGCTGGTTGCGAGAAGCAGAGAGATTTTGGAGAAATTTCCCTCTCCGCCCAATCGGCTGGTGCGGGTTGAGCTAAAGCCACTTCCAGTAAGAAAATCATCTGTTCAGCTTTGCAAGTTTAATTATGATGTGGTCTGGCTTGCTTGCAAATTAGGAATTGCTAAAGAGGAATATTTTGGCGGAAAGCTTATGTATTTTTTCCCTATTGCTAGCGAGCCCCAGCCGTTTGAGTGCAGACCAAAATCAGATTTTATCTGGCAGCGCTCGCCATACCCGCTGGCGGATGTCTGGTCACCGAGATTTTCCTGCCAAGATATGAGCAGGACGCATAAAAAGAAAATCTGTACCGACCCCAGCGCTGGCATAGATAGAGTTAAAATTGAGATGCAAAGAGGCTATAAGGTTTATCCGGGCGTGGATTACCTGGTTGCCTACTGGATGGGAAGATATTATGGGTTCATTGACTCAGATTGGTAATTTATTTTATTCAGCGGGTGGAATTACCAAAAAAATTCTCACGCCTTCTCTCCAAAGCCAAAGTAAGATTTGTTTATCTTTTATTGCCCGGACCGCCTTCCAGAAATCTTTTGTATTTCTTATTTTGGTGCGGTTGATTTTTAAAATAACATCTCCTATTTTCACTCCTGCTCTTTCTGCTCTTCCATCAGGGTCAAGCGAGGTGACTACCACTCCTTCAATTTCTTTGGGAATGTTATAGCTTCTTCGTATTTCTGGAGTAAGGTCACTAACATCCATACCCAGCTCGGTTAAAACCTGGGCTCGGGCAATAGCAGGAGCGGATTCTTTAAGCTCAGCTATCTGGGCAGTAAGGTCTAAATATTTACCATCTCTCCAAATTTTAATCTTTGCCTGAGTTCCTGGTTGAGTTTCAGCAACAAGGTTGCGGAGCTGAAAAACATTTTTTATTTTCTCTTCCTGATACTCAACAATAATATCTCCGGGCTTTATGCCTGCTTTTTGAGCAGGTGTATTATCAAATACCTCTGCAACCAAAACCCCATCACCATCATAACCAAAGCTTTTTTTAAGTTCTGGAGTAAGCTCCTGAATAGACACTCCAAGCCATCCCCGAACAACCTTACCGTATTTAATTAAACTATCCATAACCGCTTTTGCCATATTTGAGGGGATGGCAAATCCAATTCCCATATAACCACCGGAACGGGAAAAAATGGCAGTATTAATTCCCACCAGTTCACCATCAAGATTAATAAGAGCACCGCCAGAATTGCCAGGATTGATAGCAGCATCTGTCTGGATAAAGTCCTCATAATCAGCGATTCTCAGGTTAGCTCTTCCTTTGGCACTGACAATCCCCAAAGTTACAGTTCCAGAAAGACCAAAAGGATTGCCAATAGCAAGCACAAATTGCCCAACTTCTAGTTTGTCTGAATCACCGAGTGGAATAGTAGGAAGATTATCCGCACTAATTTTTAGAAGAGCAAGGTCGGTTTTTGGGTCTGTTCCTACTACCTTTGCTTCAAAGCTTCTTTTGTCAAGAAGAGAGACTTTAATTTCATCAGCATCAGCAATCACATGGTTATTAGTGAGAATATATCCATCCTCTCGGACAATCACGCCAGAACCAAGTGAGCGCTGTATCTGCTCTCTGGGCAATTCAAAGAAGAATCTATCACCAAAAAATCTGCGAAAGAATGGGTCATTTAAAAAGGGGAAAAACGGTGTGGGGGAAATCTTTACTTTCTTCTCAGTATAAATGTTTACTACAGCTGGCATTGCCATATTGGCTGCTTTCATTACCTTTTGTTGAAATTCTGTAAAACCTTCTGGAACTTTGGGAATAACTGCAAGAGGAGAAGGAGGTTGAGAAGGTTTTTGTTCAGTTTTTTGAGGGGTGGGCTTTTGTTTTGTTATTTTTGGCAGATGAATATTTTGAGCCTTCCTTCCCAGCCAAAACCCACCTGCTACGCAGAGAAAAGCCAGAATCAATATAGTAATCGCATATTTTCCTGTTCTGCTCATCTTTTCTTCCTCCTATAAGCAGAGTTTTTCTAAAAATTTGGAGAAAAGAATTTCAGAAAAGTTCAATTTAAATTTAGATAGCAATTAGCCATAAAATAAGAGTGATGATAAAAATAGGACCATCGGTAAGGGTGCCAGCAAGGTATGCAAAATGTTTATCTCGCAAGAACAATACCAGATATAAAGCGCTGGAGCAGAACTTACTAAAAAGCATAATCACCACCATCATTATGTATTTTTCAGGGTTAACCGCAACAAAAATGCAGATTACCACCAGCATAACCATCATAGAAGTAGTAAGCACAAGCCAGAATTTCTCAGTGGAGAGTGGTATAGGTGGAAAGCGGTCTTTAAAAAGCCAGCGAGAGAGCGTATTAAGCTGATTTAAAAGCCGATTCTGAAGAAAAAGGAAATAAAGCGAAGAAACGAAAAACACAATCGCACAAATAATCATCCAATTGCGAAGATAAATGAGCTCGCTATTAATTCCTTCCATTTTTCACCTTCTTTGGTTTGGGTTTATTTGTTAAATAAAGTTTATCTTTTTAGACAATGAAATGCAAATAGAAGATGATATTATCTTCTTATGCTGATTTTATTAAAAATATGCAGATAAATTATTCACAACTGCAAAGATGCTCATTCCTGCAAAAAATCGGGTTGAGACGGGAAAAAACTCTTGACAAGCCTGAAAAATTGCGTTAAATAAAATATAAAGATTTTTGGCATCTGGCAAGGGTCTCGAGGTTGACATAGATCGGGAGGGGCAACAAAAGTTAGAACCCAAACCCAAGAAAAGGAGAGGAGAGAATGACAAAAGCAGAATTGATCAGCCAGGTGGCATCCAAAACCGGATTGACCAAAAAGGCGGTTGAAGAAGTAATAAACGAAACTTTTGCTGCAATTAAACAGGCGATCAAGAAAGAAAAGAGATTCTCCTATCCAGATTTTGGAACCTTTACCTTGAAAAAGAGAAAAGCTCGCAAAGGCGTAAAGCCTGGCACCACAGAGATAATTAAGATTCCTGCCAGCAAAACCGTTGGATTTAAACCAGCACCTGCTTTTAAGAAATCGCTTTAGTGCATAAATTTGTCCTTTTAAAGCCCCCGGGATTTTCCGGGGGCTTTTTATTTTTAAAGTTTTCATATTTGGAATTTTCGTTTGGATTTTAGCAGAACAAGAGTTTATCTATGAACCGCCGGGTTTTTAAGCTTTGGGAATAAGGGAAGCGGTGGCTTGTAGGATTCAAGACACAAAGACATCCACAAAGTTGCTTTTGCAAGCAGGGCGTGTGCGGGTAAAATAAAAGACTATGAGTGATTTTGTTCAAAGCTCGGGCAGAGGAAAACCTAGAGAAAAACTTTACAAAGACCCTAACCTTCAAATTATCTTTGCCGTCACTCTTACTGCAGTTATGGGCGTTGCTACCATCACGCCCGCATTTCCCAAGATTGTGAAAAAGCTGGGGGTAAGCTCCAGCCAAATAGGGCTTTTGATCACGGTTTTTACTCTTCCCGGAATATTTCTCACCCCGATTTTAGGTGCGCTGGCAGACCGGCTAGGAAGAAAACGCATTTTGGTTCCAAGCCTTTTGCTCTTTGGCGTAGCTGGCTTTGCCTGTGCTTTTATGAAGAATTTTTACCTGCTTTTGGTTTTTCGCTTTTTTCAAGGGGTTGGTGCATCTGCGCTTGGCTCGCTTAATGTCACTATCATCGGCGACTTATATTCTGGCAAAGAGCGCATCAGCGCAATGGGATATAATGCCAGTGTCCTTTCTATTGGCACTGCCACCTATCCTGCTCTGGGCGGTGCGCTTGCTTATCTTGGCTGGAGGTATCCGTTTTTTCTTTTCTTTCTCGGCGTGCCTGTGGGGCTTTTAGTGCTATTTTTTCTAAAGAACCCAGAGCCTCGCTCAGAACAGCGCTTTAAAGATTACCTACGCGGTGCCTGGCAGGGAATTAAGAACAAGAAGGTGCTGGGGCTTTTTTCCGCTGGTGTGATGACCTTCATTATTCTTTACGGCGCAATGCTTACCTATCTTCCTATCTTGCTGGATTTTGAATTTAATGCGCCCGCACATTTTATCGGAATTATTATTTCTTGCTCATCAGTGTCATCTGCTCTTACCAGCTCTCAGCTGGGAAAAATTGCCAAATACCTTTCCGAACCCACTCTCATTAGGCTAGCTTTTTTCCTCTATGCGCTAGTGATGATTTTAAATCTGGTTATGCCAGGAATGTGGTGGTTTTTGCTTCCTTCTTTTATCTTTGGCATTGCTCAGGGAATAAATATGCCGAGTATAAGCGCCCTTCTTGCCGGTCTTGCACCAATGGAGCACAGGGCGATTTTTATGTCTTTAAATGGGATGTTGATTAGGCTCGGTCAAACCTTAGGACCTGTGATTATGGCGGGCTTTTTTGCCATCGCCGGTCTTGGCGCCGTTTACCTTGCAGGAACAGGGCTTAGCCTGATAATGTTTGTATTAATTGCTTTCTTGATTAGGTGAAAATTCTTGCAAAGCTTTAACTATTCTTGTCAAAAAATCAAAATGAATACTTTCCCAGCTCCCAGCCTACTTGGAGCATTGTTAGATAGTTTTCGGGCGGGATGTAGTTGGTGACAGAATTTCCTGTGCCGAGGGCATAGCCTCCTTTAGGGAACTCATTCATAAATGACCTTTTCCTTTGTAATAAAGCTATTACGCTGCTTCAACTTTGCTAATTAAAATATTATCTTTAGGTATTTTTCTACCTTCTGACCGGAGAGCTTCAAGATGAGCTTCAATTGCTTCTTTGATATTTGTTAAAGTTTCTTCTACTGTCTCTCCTTGTGAATAACATCCTTCTAAAGCAGGCACTTCTGCCCAATATCCTCCTTCTTCAGCTTTGTGGATAATCACTATATATTCCATTTTAGTTCCTCCCTTTTTGAAGTAAGTTTAAGAATTCTTCTTTGCTCAATCCTGCTTTTTTGATCGCAGAAATAAGTAAACCTACCTTAAGTTCACCTTTCTTTGGAATAGTTATGATCATCCCATTCGGCATTTTAATGTTTATATGATTCCCTTTTCCTGATTTTTAATTCTCCTCCTGCCTTTACAAAAGCTTTAGTGGCATCTTTTCCTTTTATCCCTCTTAAACTTTTTGACATAGAAATATTTTCAAAGGTTGTAGATTTTTTGTCAAGAAAAATTAAAAAGGATACTTTCCCAGCTCCCAGCCTACTTGGAGCATTATTAGATAGTTTTCGGGCGGGATGTAGTTGGTGACAGAGTTTCCTGTGCCGAGGGC
>CAZQJX010000005.1:0-5257 GCA_964592965.1 uncultured bacterium | reverse complement strand
TTAGATAGTTTTCGGGCGGGATGTAGTTGGTGACAGAGTTTCCTGTGCCGAGGGCATAGCCTCCTCCGGGGGCGCATTCGCGGATAATCTTTTCTGTGTATTCTCTTACCTCGCTGGGGGTTGCTCGGGCGAGAAAATCTACATCCACTCCGCCGAGAATAGCAATTCGGTCTCCCCAAAGCTTCTTTGCCCGAACAACAGGCGTAACGCCATCTTCAAAAGAATGCTTGGCATCAATGCCATTGGCAATAATATCTTCCATTACCTGCTCTAGGTTCCCACAGGAATGAAGAATAAAAGGCTTGCCCGCGCGATGGGTGATTTCTATTGCTTTTTTGTGCCAGGGAAAGACATATTCCTTAAGCATTTTCGGGCTGAGAATGGTTTGAGTTTTAAAGCCCATATCATCACCCATCTGGATTGCGCCCACAAATTCCCTCTCGCACATTCTCTCAACCAGCCTTACCAACCGTGAGCCCACTTGGTCAAAAATCATTTTAAGTAGCTCTGGGTCATCAACAGAAAGATAGGCGAGGTTTTCGTATCCAAGAAGCCAGAGAGTATTTTCCAGCACGCCAGATACCTGACCAAACACCACCATCCCCTCAGGAAGATGCTTGGCAAATTCATCAAAAAGCTCAAAGGATACTTGGTCTGGGTCGGGCCAAGGATATTTTTCATAATCCTCTCGGTTTTTAATTAATCCTGCGCCTGTTTCGTTTATCCACATTCTTGCTCCCATAGATAGCTGGGCAGTATCAGGAGCGAATTCTGCCCGAATGCCAAAGCCAAAGGCTGGGCAGGCAGGAACATAGTCATATCCGAGCTTGTGCCAGAATTCTATCTCATTACGAACCAGCTCCTTAGGGTCGCCGATGGGAAGGAGGATGGGAAGCAGGGTAGGCTTGCCAAGGATTTTATCTTTAACGGGCTTGTCTGCAAAAAGCTCATAAAAAGGAACTCGGTCAGGCTCGCCTGCTCTTAAAAGAACCTTTTTCATCCTTCCTTCAAAATCAGGTGCAGGCTTAAAGGATATTTCATCTATCAAAGCCATTTTGTTTAAAGATTTTTGCTTTCATTTTTAGCTTATCTTGAGTTTAAGTCAAATTTTTTAATTTATTTTTGTCCAAAACTTCCGAAATTAAACTATGTGAAGCCAGAAGATAAAAAACCAAACTCAGAGGAGCGCAAGCTCATTGATGAGCGGTGCGAGTGCGGTAATTTGCTTTGCAAAATATCTGAGGAGACGATTGAAATTAAATGCAGGCGCTGTAAGCGTATTCATATTATTCCTCTCAAGAAACTGGTTGAGATTTACGAAAAAAAGCGTCCTTTGGAATAATGCCTTTTTGGTTTTGGAAAATTCTTCAGGCCTAGCTTTCCGCCTGCGCCTAATTTTTAAACTAGCTTCAAAAAAGTTAAAATAATTAAAAACAAACAAAGGAGGGATCAATGGTGCGCAAGGGTTTTGTTTTAGGAGCTGTTTTGGTATTTTTTCTTCCTTTGTTAATTTCAGCTCAATCTGCCAAAGATTGGGGAACAGAGCACTGGAGAGTAACCGTAAGGGCAAATTACTGGAGCTCTGATTATGCTGGTATTGTTAAAGCAGTTGAGGAAGTGGATGGAGAGCTGGTTGGTGAAACCCTAAACTTTGTTGATGACCTTGATATACAAACACCAACTTCTGTCTGGGAGGTTGAGCTCTGGGCTCGTCCTTCCAAACGCAACCGGATTATTCTTTCTTATTATCAGTGTCGGTATCGGGGAGAGGTAGATGTTCTTTCTGAGGAGCTGGATTTTGCTGGTGAAGAGTTCACTGTAGATGTCCAGACATATTTGGTTGCAGACCGTTTTGCTTTTTATTATCAATTTTTGCCTTTTGCCACTAAAAGAGGAGGCATAGGCCCATTGATTGGGGTGGAATATTTTGACTTAGGCATAGAGCTTAAATCAGAGGCGGTTGATGCCAAAGCTAAAGAAACAATTGGACTTCCTATTCCCGTTATCGGAGTAGCAGGAGATTATGTTATTGGTTATGGAGTAGATATTTGGGGAAAGGTGGGCTGGATAGGGTTAAAAGTTCAAGATATTATGGCAAGCTATACCGATGTTGAGCTGGGTTTAAGTTTTAAATGGAAATATCTTTTTGCAGGGGTTGGATACCGCTATTTAGAATCCCGCCTAGAAAAAGGTGAAGAAGATAAAGATGGATATTTAAAGATTTCCAACCATCAAAGCGGTTTTCTTGCCACGCTCGGTGTGAATTTTTAAATATTTTCTGTTAAAATAGTTCTGATTAAATTTTGGATAAAGGAGATGAGTTATGATTCCTCCTCATGGTGGAAGATTAATTAATCGTTTGATAGAGGGTGAGCAGGCAGAAGAATTAAAAGAAAAAGCTCAAAAACTTCCTAAACTCGTTTTGAATAAAAGAGAGCTTGCAGACCTGGATATGATTGCCAGCGGAGCTATGAGTCCGCTGGAAGGGTTTATGTGCCAAGAGGATTATGAAAGTGTGCGGGATTTTATGAGGCTTAAGACTGGTTTGGTCTGGAGTCTTCCTATTACTCTCTCGTGCAAAGGCGACCCAGATGAATATCCTTTGGATGGTGAAATTGCACTTTGCGACCCTGAAGGCGTGCCAATAGCCATTCTTGAGCTGGAAGATAAATATAAGGTGGACAAAGAGCTTGAGGCAGATAAAGTCCTGCAAACAACTGATTCTGCTCATCCCGGTGTTCAATATCTGCGCTCAATTTCTGATGTTTATTTGGGCGGAAAAATCTGGCTTTTTGAGAGAAGAAGAGACCCCCGTTTTGAGCGATGGTGGCTTGACCCAAAAGAAACACGAGTGCTTTTTAAAACCAAAGGCTGGAAAACCATAGTTGCCTTTCAAACCAGAAATCCTATTCATCGTGCCCATGAGTATCTACAAAAATGCGCAATGGAGATTGTAGATGCTCTTTTAATTCATCCCCTTGTGGGTGAGACCAAAAGAGGTGATATCCCTGCTGAAGTAAGAATGCGCTGTTATGAGGTTTTAATAGAGAATTACTATCCTAAAAATCGGGTTGCGCTAAGCGTTTTTCCCGCTGCAATGAGATATGCAGGACCAAGAGAAGCTATTTTTCATTCTCTTTGTCGAAAGAATTACGGTTGCACTCACTTTATTGTAGGAAGAGACCACGCAGGGGTGGGGAATTTTTATGGTCCTTTTGATGCTCATTATATTTTTCAGGAATTTGAGCCAGAAGAAATCGGCATCACCCCTCTCTTTTTTGACAACGCTTTTTACTGCAAAAAATGTCAAGGAATGGCATCAAGCAAAACCTGCCCGCACTCAAGCGAAGACCATATTTCTCTTTCTGGAACACGAGTAAGAGAAATGCTTCGCAGAGGCGAAATGCCACCAAAAGAGCTTACCAGACCAGAGGTGGCAAAAATTTTGATTGAGGCAATGCGTGAAATGAATTCTAAAGATAAGGAGTAAATTAGAAATGGAAAAACTTTTAATCATTGGGCTGGATTGCGCCACTCCTCAATTAGTTTTTGAACAGTTCGCAAATGACCTTCCTAATCTGCGTTCTTTATGGGAGAAAGGCATTAAAGCAAGACTTTATTCAACCATTCCGCCCATCACTGTTCCTGCCTGGACAAGTATGATGACCAGTAAAGATGCAGGTCAGCTGGGCATCTATGGTTTTCGCAACCGAGCAAGCTATGATTATGAAAAGCTTTATTTTGCCAATGCCAAATATGTTAAGGAAAAGACGGTCTGGAACTATCTTAACCGAAAGCGCATACCTGCCTTAATTTTTGGAGTTCCTCAAACCTATCCACCCAAGCCTCTTAACGGGATTTTAGTTGCAAGTTTTCTCACTCCCAGCAAGGATGTTCAATACACCTGGCCAGATGAGATAAAAGCAGAGCTGGATAAAGCGGCAGATGGTGATTACATCATAGATGTCAAAGATTTTCGCACCGAGAACAAGGATTGGCTCCTTGAGCAAATTTATCTTATGACTGAGCGGAGATTCAAGGCATTCCGCCATTTTTACAAAAAAGATGAATTTCCCTTTGCCATTATGGTTGAAATGGGCATTGATAGGATTCATCATGGCTTTTGGAGATTTTTTGACCGCGGGCACAGGCTTTATGAGCCAGGCAATAAATATGAAAATGCTATTCACGATTATTATGTCTATGTGGATGAGCAAATAGGCAGGCTTTTAAATGAGCTTGATGATAAAACTTCGGTGATGGTGGTATCTGACCATGGTGCCAAGCGGATGGAAGGAGCAATCTGCATAAATGAGTGGCTTCAAAAGATGGGCTGGCTCAAGCTAAAAGAACAGCCAAAAGAAATGACCCGGCTGGAAATGGATATGATTGATTGGGAGCATACGAGGGTGTGGGGAGAGGGCGGTTATTATTCAAGGATATTCTTCAATGTTAAGGGAAGAGAGCCTTTAGGGCAGATTCCTGAAAATGAGTATGAAAAATTCCGTGACGAGGTAAAATCCGCGCTTGAGGCGATTGAAGATGAGCAGGGTAGAAATATCGGCACTCGCGTTTTCAAGCCCGAGGAGATATATCGCGATGTGAAGAATATTCCACCTGATTTAATTGTTTATCTTGGTGACCTTAACTGGCGAAGTGCAGGTTCGGTTGGAGTGGGAAAGATTCATCTTTATGAAAATGACACAGGTCCTGATGATGCCAATCATGCCCAAGAAGGAATTTTCATCTGGGATATTTCTCCAGAGAAGCTGAGAGAGGTTAAGGAAGTTTATTCCATTTATGATATTGCGCCTACTGTGCTCAAATTTTTTGGTATTGAGCCACCTAGCGATATGATTGGAAAATCCCTGATTTGAGTTTTAAAATAAATAAAAATTTTCGGAGGGAATAAGAATGAAAGGTTTTACTCTTTGGTTTACTGGACTTCCTGGCTCAGGAAAATCCACTTTAGCGAGAAAGGTTGAGGAGATTTTACTTGAGCGGGGAATGAAGGTTGAGGTTTTAGATGGAGATGAAATCAGAAAACACCTGAGTAAAGGACTGGGTTTTTCCAAAGAAGACCGTGATGAAAATATCCGCAGAATCGGATGGGTTTGTCATTTGCTTACACGCAACGATGTGGTTGCCATTGCTGCAGCTATTTCTCCCTATAAGGAGATTCGCGATGAAAACCGAAAGCTAATTGGAAGATTTGTTGAAGTCTATTGCAAATGCCCGATTGAGGTTTTAAAAGAGC
>CAZQJX010000004.1:0-41887 GCA_964592965.1 uncultured bacterium | reverse complement strand
CCTCTTCAGGCTCTGCTAAAACCTCTACTTTGGCAAGGGTTTGAGGATAAGAGGCAATGAGTTTAATTTCTCGGCAGATTCCGCCATATTCCCACCAGCCCAATCGGTCGTTTTTCCAAAGCAGAGGCGGGATATCATTTACATCCCTGCGGTTATCAACCAGAACAGTTATCTGGTTGTTTTTGCCAAAGATTAAAAATTTAGTAACATCAAAGCTAAATCTGGTAAATCCTCCATTATGCTCTCCGACTTTTTTACCATTTATCCAGACGGTGCATTTATGCGCAACACCGTCCATTTCCAGCCTAATAAATTTTTCCTGCCATTTCCTGGGCACAAAGAAATCTCGGCGATACCAGCAAGCTCCAATATAATGAGAGAGCTCTGGTTTGAGCTTAGTCCAGTCAAATGGAACAGGAACCATCTCCCAGCTAGAGTCATTAAACTCTGCCAGATAAAATTTTTGTACTAGCCCTTGGTCGCTTGGGTCTGGTTTAAAGCGCCATCTGCCAGAAAGGTCTAACTGAGCACGATTGCTCTTCAAAAACCAGCCAAAATAAGGAATGCCATTTTCTTCAAGATAAAAAATTTGGTCAAGAAGCTTGATTTCAAAATTTGCTTTTAATTCAAAAAAAGGAAATAAAATCAAGAAGATGATTGTTAAAAGAAGATATCTTTTCATCAACTATTTTTTACTTCCAAATAAAAATAAAAGCAAGAAGATAAAATCCTAAAGCACATACCCATACCCAAGAAAAACCGAGATGCATAGAAATTAATACCACTGAACAGCTGGCAATAACCGAGCAGACGCCGTTAATTGTCCAAAACCATGGGACCAATTTCTGATTAGACCCTGCAAAGTGTTTTAATCCAAGTGGAAAAGGAATTCCCATTAAGAAGCCCAAAGGCAGAAGATAAGCAAGACATCCCATTATTCTTAAAGGAAAAGGAAGAGGAAGAATCTCATTTAAAACTTTATTATTTAAGAATAGATAAAGCACAAGCAAGATTAATAAGATAGTAAAAATTATTTTTGGAGAAATTTTTCCCCAGAATTTATCCAAGCTTAAGCTACCAAGTCCGGAAAATCCCAGCAAAGCAGGAATAACAATTCCAATAGCATAAAAAGGATGCCCAAGAGTAAGGGTGAGTTTTTGAATTAAGACAATCTCAATGAAGAGGTAGGCAAAGCCTAAAGAAGCAAAATACCAGCTTGGATTTAATTTTATGGTTTCAGTTTTCCGTAATTTGCGCCAGGGCATAAGTATAAGTACTGAACCGAAAATAATTCCTTGAAAGACTTGAGCCAAAATCACCAACTGTCCCACAAGAATGCCAAATTTAGGAAGCCTCAGCTGGATTAAAGAATACTTGAAGAAATAGGGATTATCATCACGCACAGGAGTGATGTCAAAGGGATAATTTTTAATAAATTCATCTTCTTTATTTCTAAGGGATTTTGTAAAAAGCTGAGCATAAAGCCCGCCTCCTTTCATTCCCGGATGCCAAAGAATACGAGGAGTACATTCATTTAAATAAATTCTGAAGAGCGGAACCTTGACCTTTATATGCCAGTCCTGAGTTTCAATCCATTTTTTTAACTTTACAATCTGCTGGGAGCTGATGGGATTTTTTTGAATAATTATTGAAAATATACCGCAATGAGAAATTGCCAGAATATGGTTCGCGGGATATTTTATTCCAAGTTCCTTAAGTGCTTTTATTGCTAGTACACATAGCCGGAGGGATTCTCTTGGTGGAATCATCAAATATCTGCTGATGCATACTCTTCCTTCAGGTGTAAGATGCTGGTAGTAGTCTTTAAAAGATTCAACTGTGTATAAGTAGCTCTCTACCAGAGTGTACGCTCCAGAGCTTATTTCCGACCAAGTATCCACTCCAGCTAGTTGGATTAAGTCATATTTTTCTTTTGTGCTTTTTAGCCAATGTCTCCCTTCGCTGTTTATAAGTTTGATATTTGGCTTATGAAAAATTCCACCTGTGAAGTTGTCATAACGGGATTTGAGAAGTTCAATCAAACCCTGATTAACTTCAATTCCAATTATTTGTTTTGCTCCCCAGTAATCCGCAACCTGCAAATCTATTCCACCACCAGAGCCAATAACCAAGACTTTTTGAGGATGAAAATCTGGCCAGTAAGCCACTGCCCAAGAAGTGCGGGATAAAATCGTATCAGGAAATGAGGTTTTTGCAGGGTTAAAAATTACCGCAGGAGCATGACCATCTTGGAACAGCGCTTTTATTTTCACAGCTCCTTTAAAAATTGTTGCTGAGACCGGGGTATCAACAATATCAATACGGTTGGGGCTATACCAAGCGCTAAATTCGCGTTTAGCTTGCGGAATTTCTTTTAAATAACCAGAAAGAATTTTATCCTGAAAAACACGAAAGGAAAATAATTGATGGGGAATAATAATTCCACATAAAAGAATAAACATACCAGAAAACAAGCTGACAGTTTTTATTACATTTTTTGAATAAAGCAAACTGGGAAGCAGGCAAATAATAGCTCCTAATAAAACGCATTTTTCTGCTCCTAAAGGAGAGAGGAAAAAAAATACACTCAAAGCCCCTACCCCGGAGCCTAACAAATTCCAGAAATAAACCAGTCCTGGTTGTTGAACAAAAGTTTGGAATCCTAGCGCAACAACAAATCCCCAGATAAAAAAAGGAATTGCAAGCAGAATATATAGCACAAGCATTTTTACAATTAATGATGGACTTATAGAAAAAGGAATCTTGCTGATAATAAAGAAAGATAAAATTAAACTTAAACTAGCAAAAATTCCAGCATTGAAAATGCTATCTTTATAACTAGGAAGAGATTTTTTTAAACTTAAATAACTACCAGCACCAGCAAAACCCAAAAGAGCAACACTGATCGCCATAAATCCAAAATGGTGCCAGAGTATAAATGCAAAAATCCTCGTAGATAAGACCTCAATAAAAAGAACTTCCCAAGAAAAGATTAAAAGCGCTATACCCTCTTTTATTCCAAGGTTCTGGTTTATCTTTTGTTTCATAAATTATTCTATTTCCCAAATAGTTGCCATTCCCATTCCACCACCTACGCAGAGCGTTGCCAGACCAATGCGGTTTCCTCTGCGCCTCATCTCATAGAGCAAGGTGGTAATAATCCTTGCGCCCGTGCATCCTACTGGGTGCCCAAGAGCAATTCCTGAGCCATTGACATTAGTAATTTCCCGATTTAATCCTAAAAGACGCTCGCAAGTAAGATATTGAGCAGCAAAGGCTTCATTAAGCTCTATCAGCTCCATATCCTCAAGTTTAAGATTGGCTTTTTCTAAAGCCTTTTTGGTCGCAGGCACAGGTCCATAACCCATCAGCTCAGGCTCCACCCCTGCAACCGCATAACTTACCAGCTTTGCCATAGGCTCCACGCCCAGTTCTTTAGCTTTTTCTTTGCTCATCAAAATAATAGCACAGGCAGCATCATTGATACCGCTGGCATTGCCTGCGGTTACTGTTCCATCTGGCTTAAAAGTGGGTTTGAGCCTGCGAAGCTGGTCCATTGTTAGACCAAAGCGGACATGCTCATCAGTATCAAAAATAATTGGCTCGCCTTTTTTCTGTGGAACCTCTACAGGAACAATCTCTTCTTTAAACTTTCCTTCTTTGATAGCTCTTTCTGCATTATTATGCGAGCGGAGAGCAATCTCGTCCTGCTCCTCGCGGGAGATATTATATTTTTCTGCCAGATTTTCAGCAGTCAATCCCATAATCAATCCGCAGTAAGAATCAGTAAGACCATCCCAAAGAGCACAGCTCATTTCTTTATGCCGAAGCCGAGCTCCCCAGCGTGCATCCTTTAGGTAATAAGGCGCTCTGCTCATTGTCTCTACACCACCTGCAACAATGATTTCCGCATCGCCAAGCATAATCTGTTGTGCTCCATAAACCACTGCCTGCATTCCACTTGCACACTGGCGCTGAATGGTGACCCCTGGGGTGGTAAAGGGAATGCCTGCTTTAAGTCCAATTAATCTGCCGATGGTGTATTCATCTGGTCGCATCATACAACAGCCAAAAATAACATCATCAATCATATCTGGCTCTACTTTGGAGCGCTTCATTGCCTCTTTGACTACAATTGCGCCCAGCTCCATTGCTGGGACATCTCTTAAAGTTCCACCAAAAGAGCCGATAGCGGTTCTAACTGCACTGGTTATTACTACTTCTCTAACCATTCATCCCACCTCCTTGAGAAATTTTTTGCTTAAAACTATCATTAGCAAGACATTAAGTCAATTTTCCTTGCGGTAAAAAAGTAAAAAGATTGCCTTTAACAACTAAAAAAGGTAAAATTGAAACGCAAAAAATTCAGGAGGAGAAGGTATGAAGTTAAAAAAGCTTTTTACTCCCTTGCGAATTAAAAATCTGGAGATAAGGAATCGCATAGTAATGCCTGCTTTTGGACTTTATTATACTCAAGACCGCAAGGTGAGTCAGAAGCTGATTGATTTTTATCAAGCAAGAGCAGAAGGTGGATGTGGCCTGATTATTGTTGGTGGAGTGGGAATTGATTTTGTAGGCGGTGGACCGATGATGCTAGGAATTGATGATGATAGCTTTATCCCTGGTTATGAAAAGCTGGCAGAGGTGATTCATAAGTATGGTGCCAAGCTTTTTCTCCAGCTTTTTCATGCAGGCAGGTATCAATTTTCATTTTTGATCGGTCAGAAAGCAGTTGCACCAAGTGCAATTAAAAGCAGATATACCAAAGAAGAGCCAAGAGAGCTTAAAAAGGAAGAAATTTTGGAAATAGAGAAGAAATTTGCCGAAGCAGCTTTGCGAGCAAAAAAGGCAGGCGCAGATGGTGTGGAGCTTATTGGAAGCGCTGGCTATCTTATCTCTCAGTTTCTCTCTCCCATCACTAATCAGCGCACTGATGAATATGGGGGTAGTTTTGAAAACCGTGCCCGCTTTGTCCTTGAAACCATTGAGCGCGTAAGGGAGAAGGTAGGAGATGATTTTATCGTTACGATGAGACTAGGCGGAAGCGATTTTATGCCAGGTGGAAATACCAATGAGGAGATAAGCGAATATGCCAGAATGTTTGTTGAAAAAGGTTTGGATGCTATTAATGTCACTGGTGGCTGGCACGAGACCCGTGTTCCTCAGCTTCCAATGATAGTTCCTGCCGGTGCCTTTACCTATCTTGCTCTTGGGGTTAAGCGCAAGGTGAATGTGCCTGTATTTGTATCTAATAGAATTTACGACCCGCTTCAGGCGGAAAGGATTTTAATAGAAGGCTGGGCAGATGCGGTTTGTGTGGGCAGAGCCCAGATAGCAGACCCAGAGTGGGCAAATAAGGCTCAACAGGGAAGGTTTAATGAAATTCGTCCTTGCGTTGCCTGTATGCAGGGATGTATGGACAGGCTTTTTAGCGGAAAGCCTGTGGAGTGTTTAGCTAATCCCATTTCTGGACACGAAGGCGAAAGAAAGCTTGTGCCAGCAAAAGAAAAAAAGCGTGTGCTGGTGGTAGGAGCAGGTCCTGCTGGCTGTGAGTCTGCTATTACTGCTAAAAAAAGAGGTTTTGAGGTAGAGATTTGGGAAAGCTCGGATAAAATTGGTGGACAAATTTATCTTGCAGGTGCTCCGCCCACAAGAGGGGATTTCCTTAGATTAATAAAATTTTATGAGAACGAACTTAAAAGATTGGGCGTGGTTGTTAAACTGAACAAAAAAGCAACTGCTGAAGAAATTAAAAAAGCAGGATTTGACCATATTATTTTGGCAACAGGAGCTGAGCCATTAATTCCAGATATACCAGGCATTGACCTTGATTTTGTTTATCATTCTTGGGATGTGCTTAAGGGAGAGGTAGAGCTTGGGGAAAGGGTTGCGGTTCTGGGCGGTGGAGCAGTTGGTGTAGAGACTGCGATTTACATTGCTCATCAGGGCACGATTTCAGCAGAGACTTTAAAATTTCTCTTTTTAAATCAGGCAGAGACCCCAGAAAAATTATACGAGCTTTGCACTCGTGGAACCCATCAGGTGGTTATTTTTGAGATGCTAGAAAAGATTGGCGCAGACCTTGGCGTTGCCACCAGATGGGTGCTTCTTCAAGAGCTGAAGAGATTTGGTGTAAAAACTCTTACTGGCGCCAAAGTTGTAGAAATTAAGCAGGGCGAAGTAATTTATGAGCAGGAAGGGGAAAGGAGAAGCGAGAAAGTGGATTCTGTGGTAATAGCTCTTGGAGCAAAACCCAATCAGGAGCTGGCTGAGGCATTAAAGAAAGAAGAAATAGAATTCTATACTGTTGGCGATGCCAAAGAGCCGAGAAAAATCATTGATGCTATTCACGAGGGATTTTTAGTTGCATTTGAATTATGATTAAAAGGAGCTTTGGCAGATGAGTTATTACAGACCAAGCACAGGTGCCTGGGGAAGAGCTACATTATATTTAATTATTGCCAATATAGTTTTTTTTGCTTTTCGGCTTTTTATGCAGGTTGCCACTATTAAATGGCTTAGCCTTATTCCTGTGCGGGTTATTTTTCGGTTTGAAATATGGCGATTTGTCACTTACCTCTTTATTCACGGAGATTTTTGGCATTTGTTTTTCAATATGCTTGGGCTTTTCTTTTTCGGACCAGCTTTAGAGCGAACTTTAGGATACCGAAGGTTTTGGATATTTTACTTTCTTTGTGGATGTGGGTCAGGAGCAGTTGCCGTGCTTTTTTATTTTCTGCTGGGAGAGGGTAGCGCAATAATTATTGGCGCCAGTGGTGCTATTTTTGGGATACTGGCAGGATATGGTCTTTTATTTCCCAATTCTACTATTTATCTTAATTTCATTCTTCCCATTAAAGCAAAATATATGGTTTTGATTTATGGTGCGCTTGAGCTTTTTGCTACCATTCAGTATGCGGGTGGTGGTAGAAGCGGGATTGCCAGCATTGCTCACATTTCAGGAATGATTATTGCCTATTTTTATATTCGTGGTGGAGCTGATTTTCGCAAGTTAAAATTTCGCTATAAATATTGGCTGGCAGAGCGGGAGCGGAAAAGATATTTAAAAATATATCCTGGTGATAAAGACCGCCTTCATTAAAATTTAAAGATTAAAGCGGTGTGAGAGCAGTTGAGCGATTGAGCTTGGCACGAAGGAGAGCAAGAATTAAATCAGCCCTAAAAGGCACTATTTGAAAGATTTTTATATTCATAAGCTTCATTAATGCCTTAGTTACACCTGCAAGGTCGTTGTGGGAATTTATACAAATAATTTTTCGCTTGGGATAAAGTCTTTTTAACTTGTCATAAAGCTCTTCAATTGCGCAAGGACCTACAAGTAAAATTGGTCCTGAATTAAGCTCTTCAAGCTCTTTTTGGTCAAACCCTTTGCCATAGATAAGATTAAACTCTCCCTCTCCGCCGTAATCAACAAAAAGCATTTCCATAACCATCAGAGTGTTATTCTTGCATCCTTCAATGCAGGCTCTTTCTTTTCCTTCAATAATTTTTACTCCTTTGGGAAAGTCTCCGATTATTTCAGCACTGTAGCGGGTTTTGAATTTTGTAATGTCGCCGATGATTTGGATTTCGTCTAGTTCTGCTCTGCCGAGATTTTTCTGAGCACAAAGTTTAAGGTGCTTTACCTCATCAAGCGAGTATCCTAAAATTTTTGCTCCCACCGCATCTACTGCCAGAGGGTCGTCTCCTGCGATTAAGATATCTAGCGGAGCAATATACTTTTCAAGCCTTCGCTCCAATGGATAATGACCGTGATAGACTGCTTTTAAGCCATCAATAATGGCAAAATCTGGACGAATAAACTCATACAAATCAGCAAGGAATTGATGAAGCTCATAATTGTGTTTGAGCTGTCGGTCTCGGTGATAGATCAATCCCATCTGGTTTTTTATGCTCAAAGTAACTGTGGTCATACTATGGGTTTTAAGACGGGGCAAAGACAGGTAAAAGCTTTTTTCTCTGCGTTCAATTAATTCTTCATATAAAATGCGAGGGAATTTTATCTTAAGCTTTTCCTTTCCCAGCTCTATTTCAACAGGTTTTTCTTCATCTAGATATATGGGCTTGACCTTCTTTTCTTTAAGAATCTGTTCAATTCCGGTTGCTCGTAATACCACTCTGGTGATATTCCCTTGAGTGGAATTTTCTATAAGATACAAATCAAAACTTCCCAACTCTTTTAAAAGGTCAATTATTGCAGAAATAACAACAGGCGAGGTGTAGCATTCTTTACGAAAATCTATGGCATTAACCTTGATAAAAACCTTATCTTTGTTTAACAGCCTTTTAGCAAGCTCAAATTCTTCAGAAATTCTTTTAAGCGATTGATAAAGCCCTTCTTTAACCTCTTCAATTATTACCTTTGCCATTTTATTTAAAATAACAGCTAAAAATGTAGTTTTCAAAGAAAAATCAAATTGGCTGAACATAAAAGTTTGCAAAATTCCAAATTAGATTTTAATTTAGTTCCTAACAAGGAGAGGAAAAATGGCTGTAGCGATCTTAATTACAATAATTTTCTTTCTATTCTTAATTGTTCGGGTAGGAGCGGTTTTATTGGAATTAACTGGACTTGATGAAGAAAGGTCGCATTTTCAAGCTCTTAGCGCACTTACAGGCACAGGTTTTACTACCTCAGAAGCAGAATCAGTTGTGATTCATCCTTTTAGAAGGCGAATTATATCTACATTAATGATAATCGGTAATGCTGGTATCATCACAATGATAGGTTCTTTAGTTGCAAGCTTTTGGCAAAAAAGCAGTTATCAAATGCTGATCAATCTTTTAATAATTATTCTTGGTATATCAATTATTCTTCGGTTAAGCAGAAGCGAGAAGATAAAAGATTATCTTCGTAAAAGAATTCGTAAGCGCCTAGAGAAAAGCGAACATTTTCATAGAGTCGCTATTGATTATTTACTTCAACAAACAAAAGGATACGGTGTGGTAAGAGTTAAAATTCCCCCTGATTCTCCTGTGGTGGGAAAATCTCTTAAAGAACTTGGCACCACTAAAAAGAGCCTTTTAATTTTATCAATTGAGAGAGATGAACAGTTAATACCAGTGCCGGGCGCAGATGATACCATTCAGGCAGGGGATATTCTTGTCTGCTTTGGTCAGATGAATCAAGTTGAGCGTGCTCTTTGCCTGGGAGGACAGAGATGCGAGAGTGGCTGAATTTATTTATTACTTCTTTTGTTTCTCTTCTTGCTATTGTCAATCCTTTTGGAAATGCTCCACTTTTTCTTGCCTTTACCGAAGAGAAGAGCCAGCAGGAAAAGACCAAAATCGCTTTTCGGGCAAGCCTTGCCTGTTTGATTATTTTGCTCACCTTTATTTTCTTCGGAAAATATATTTTGCTCTTTTTTCGGATCACGATCACGGATTTTCAGATTGCAGGAGGGATTTTGATTTTTGTGGTGGGCTTAAATATGCTTCATGCACGTCATCCTCGCACCAAGAGCATTCCCCAAGAGCAGGAGGAGGCACAAGAAAAAGAGGATATCGCGGTGGTGCCACTTGCCATTCCTATTTTAAGAGGACCTGGGGCTATTGCTACTGCAATGGTTTTGGCGCATCAGGCGCAGACTTTTAATGGAAGGCTCCTTGTGGCATTTAGTGCATTTTTAACAGCGCTCATTACTTTTTTTATTTTCAAAGAATCGGTTCGGGTGTTCAACTATCTTGGTCAAACCGGCATTAACATTCTCACAAGACTTATGGGATTGATTTTAACTGTAAAAGCTGTGGAGTTTGTTATTCAAGGATTATATTCTGCCTTTCCGCACCTGAGCCCAAAATGACCCATCAGCTTTTAAAATTTTTTATCTTCAGGTAAAATGAGGCAAAATGCGGACAGAAAAAATAAAACCAGATAAACTTGAGCGCTGGCTTGATTTGGCTAAAAGATGTGCCCGAAAAGCTGGACTTATCCAGATGGAAAATCTCGGTCAGCTTGAGGGATATGAGTTAAAAGGAATTGCCAATCTTGTAACCAAAGTAGATATTGAATGTGAAAAAGCCATCACCCAGCTAATCAAAAAAGAAGAGCCAGAGCATAAGGTTCTGGGTGAGGAGTTAGGCGGTGATTCATTGGATGCAGAATATATCTGGGTGATTGACCCTTTAGATGGAACAACCAATTACGCACACAGCTATCTCAAGTTCTGCGTATCTGTGGCACTGGTTCATTATGGAAAGCCAATTGTGGGTGTGGTTTATGACCCCGTGATGAATGAGCTTTATTATGCCATTCGCGGACAGGGTGCATACCTTAATGGAAAAAGGATTCAGGTAAGCAAGGTAGATAAAATTGCTGATGCTCTTTTAGGCACAGGCTTTGCCTATGACAGAAGCCAAAAGCTGGCAAAAGATGTTGATATTTTCGTTCAGATTCTTCCCTACCCCCAAAGCGTGCGCAGAGATGGCTCTGCTGCCCTTGATTTATGCTATGTTGCCTGTGGAAGGTATGATGGATTTTGGGAGCTGAATTTAAAACCTTGGGATATTTCCGCTGGCGTGCTTTTAGTAGAAGAAGCGGGCGGTATGGTTACAGACCTCAAGGGTGAGCCCATTAGTTTAGATGGAAAAGAGGTTTGGGCAAGCAACGGAAGGATTCATCAGGAACTGATTGACATCCTCAAAAAAGGAGATAAGTAATGAGCAAAAGGTCAAAAACAATTATCAGCATTGCTTTTGTCCTACTAATTTGTATTGGCTTTAGCGGTTTTCGTCCTCAAAAGCTTATGCGAGATTCTATTCTTATTATGGACATAAGCGGAGAGATTCCTGAAAATGTGCCATATAACCCTTTCTGGGGATTCTTTGAGCCTCCTCCCATTACTGTTTTGGATAAAGTGATGATGCTTAGAAAAGCCAAAGTAGATAAAAGAGTAAAAGCACTTATTTTAACCATTCACGATAATTCCCTTGGATTTGGAAAGATTCAAGAGCTAAGAGAAGCCATCAAACTTTTCCGTGAAAGCAAAAAGCCAGCAGTTTGCTATCTGGAGCTGGAAGGAGATGCTGACCTTTCTTATTATCTGGCAACTGCCTGCGATAAAATATATATCTCTCCTGCCAGCTTTATGGATTTAAATGGTCTTAAAAGTTTTTATTTCTTTTTGGGTGGATTTTTTGAAAAGCTGAAAATTTCCGTTCAGGTGGCAAAAGTTCGGGAATATAAAACCTTTGGTGATATGCTTTCCCGACGCTCAATGAGCAAATGGCACAGGGAAATGGCAGAATCCTTACTTAATGACCTTTGGGACCAGTATTTATCTGCAATATCTCAGGCTCGGGGAATAGACCGAGAAAAACTGGTAAAAATAATTGACCAATATCTGCTTGTCCCAGAGAAATATCAACAAGCAGGTTTGATTGATGGAGTTAGGTATTTAGATGAGATTGTTAAGGAGCTGAGCGGAAAGAAAAAGCTTTCATTAGTAAAAGAAAGGGAGTATTTGAGTTATCCACCAGAGTATCTGGGCATTAACAAAGGTCCGAAAGTAGCGGTGGTTTTTGCAGTAGGCAATATTGTTAATCGTGAGCCGGGCGATCAGCCTGTTAGTGCTTCTATTATGAGTGCGGAGCGAATGGTAAAAGTTTTAGAAAAAGTAGCTGAAGATGATTCCATTAAAGCTGTTATTTTCAGAATAGATTCCGGTGGAGGCTCTGCTCTTGCCTCAGACCTAATCTGGCGAGCTACCCAAAAGCTTCGTAAGAAAAAGCCTTTTATTGTTTCAATGAGCGATACTGCTGGCTCAGGCGGATATTATATTGCCTGCGGAGCAGATGCTATCATTGCCCAGCCAGCAACTTTCACAGGAAGCATTGGTGTGGTCAATGCGCATTTTGGCTTAGAGGGGCTTTTAAACTGGCTTCGGGTGGGAACTGAAACTTTGAAAAGAGGAACTTATGCTGATTTTAACGGATTTGTCCGACCTTGGAGCGAAGAGGAGCAGAAAAAGGCTCAGCAGGGGGTTGAGGGATTGTATCAACTTTTTCTTGACAGGGTAAGTAAAGGAAGGAATTTAAGTAAAGAAGAAATTGACCGCATAGGCAGGGGAAGGGTCTGGACAGGAAGACAGGCAAAGGAAAAAGGGCTTGTGGACGGGCTCGGCGGTTTCTTGCAAGCGGTGGAGCTGGTCAAGAAAAGGCTAGGAGTAAAAGAAGTAAAGCTTGTTTATAAAAGAAAACGAATCAGCATCTGGAAATTACTTTTTGGTAGAATTGATGATGAATTTATCTCTCTAATAGCGGGGAACTCTGCACTTAAAAAGAGTCTTATTTTAGGAAGAATTTATAAGCAGGGAGAAAAGCTCTTCTGGATGCCCCAAATAAGGATTGATTGATGAGCCAGATTCGTCAGGACATAACCACTAAAGAGTGGGTTATAATCGCCAGTGAGAGGGCACGCCGACCGCATCAGTTTGCAGAGAAAAAGCCTAAGCCACTTCCAGAATATGACCCTTCTTGCCCCTTTTGCCCGGGAAATGAAAAACTTACTCCAAAAGAAGTATGTGCGCTTCGTGACCGAGGCAAAGCCAATCAGCCAGGCTGGAGAATTCGCTGTATTCCCAATAAATTTCCTGCCCTAAGCCCTGTTGGGTCAAAAGCTAAAATAAAGCGGGAAATTTTAGATGGATTCTTTCGGCAAATGGACGGTGTGGGCAAGCATGAAGTTTTAATTGAAACCCCCAAGCATAATCAGCTTATCTCTGAGTTCACCAATCGTCAGGCAGAGGAAATGATGCTTATGCTCCGAGACCGCTACCTTGCGCTTCGCACACTTGATTACATTAGAGTAGTGGTGATTTTCAAAAATCAGGGGATTAGGGCAGGGACAAGCATAGTTCATCCTCACTGGCAGATTGTTGCCACTCCTATTGTTCCCCAAAGCCTTCGCAGGCGATTAGCAGTTGCTACCAGATACTGGGATGAGAACGGCACCTGCCTTTACTGCGACCTAGTAAAAGTGGAAAGCAAAGCAGGCTCAAGGGTTGTTGAAGAAGATAATGATTTCATTGTTTTTCATCCTTTTGCTTCTCGCTCTCCATTTGAGACTTGGATTATTGGCAAAAAACACAGTGCCTGTTTTGGTCATCTTTCAAACAGGGAAGCGAGAAAATTGGGCAGAGTATTGAAACACACACTTGCTCGTCTTTATAAAGTTCTTAATCATTTTGATTATAATATCGTTATTCATACTGCACCTGTTCAAGATGAAAATGAAGAATATTTTCACTGGTATCTTCGCATTATTCCTCGCTTGAGTATGATAGCGGGTTTTGAAATCGGTTCAGGAATATTTATTAATACAGCTTTACCTGAAGAGACCGCAAAAGTGGTGAGAAAAATTAAAATATAAGGAGGGGTGAGCGGTGGTAGAGGAAAAAGATAAACAAAAGCTGGCTGAGGAGCTGGCAAGGGAACAGGAAGAGCGGTTAGAAGGTACTGCTCTCAGCAAATCCGAAAAAGCCATTTATTCTCTGGGTAATCTTCCCGCGGCTTTAACCACCCAGATGATAGAGGCTTGGCTAGTTTATTTTTACTGTCCACCGAAAAGTGAAAATTTGCCTATTTACGCTTCTCTAACTGCTATAGGCGTTATTAACCTAATTGGCAGAATTGTTGATGCAGTAGCAGACCCTTTAATCGGTCATTGGAGCGATAGGACTAGAAGCAGGTTGGGAAGACGCAGACCTTTTATCCTCTTTGGCTCTCCTCTTTTAGCGCTGTTCTTTTTCCTGCTTTGGTTTCCACTTACTGAAGGACAGAGCTGGGCAAATAATATTTATCTTGGTGTGGTGCTCTGTATCTTTTGGTTCCTTTATACAGCGGTGGTAGCCCCTTATCTTGCTCTCCTTCCTGAAATCACTCCTTATTTAAAGGAGCGAATAAATACCAGTGCCTGGGTGGGAGTAAATGAGGTTTTTGGCAGGCTCATTGCTTATGCAGGAGCAGGAATTTTAATCAACCGATTTAAAGGCGGAATTACTGCTCATCTTGGAAGTATATCTTTCCATATACCTGATGGCTATAAAGTGATGGGAGGAATCGGAGCAATTATCGTCATAGTCCTTTATTTGCTTTTGGTGTGGAAGATTAAAGA
This sequence comes from uncultured bacterium, assembly GCA_964592965.1. Lineage (GTDB taxonomy): Bacteria > RBG-13-61-14 > RBG-13-61-14 > RBG-13-61-14 > DRUE01 > CAZKMM01. Next base: position 27,753 of record CAZQJX010000004.1, on the reverse strand, counting down.
GACCCCCCATAGCGAGAAAAAAGAGGTGCCGTTTAGCTTGTTTAAAGCTCTAAGCGAAACTTTTAAGAACCCAGCTTTTCTTCCTTACATAGCAATGCTTGCAGTTTTTATGCTCAGCTCAAATATGCTTATTGTCATTACTCCTTATTTCGGCACGCAGGTTATGGGAGTAAGTGAAGAAATTGCCGGATACTTAATGGGTATTTTGCTTATTGTTGCTCTTTTCTTCTTCCCAGTTGTTAGCTGGGCAGGCGGAAGGTTTGGCAAAAAGCCAGTGATGGTTGTCTGTATGCTTTGGTTTTCTATTTTTATCTTTCTTTTTCCTCTGGCGAAAATTATTCCTGGGTTAAATGCTAAAATTTTTGGATTTGCTATTTTCTTAATCTTGGCTCCGCCTGTTTCAGCTATTTTAGTGCTCCAACGACCGCTCCTCTTTGATATTATGGATTATGACGAGAAGTTGACTGGTTTTAGAAGAGAAGCAATGTATGAAGGTGCAGAAGGTTTTTGCACGAAATTCGCTTTAGGAATTTCACCAGTAATTGTCACTCAGCTAATGAGATTATTTGGCAATACCACTGAGCATCCTTGGGGAATTCTTATAACAGGACCTGTTGCGGGATTGTTTTTGCTTCTCGCTACCTGGTATTTCTGGAAAAAGTATATGTTTAGGCTATAGAAGGAGGCAAGACAATGCGAGCCATCAGAGTGTTTCTCATCAGTATTGTTGCTTGTGGGCTGATTTTAAGCTCCTGCAAAAAAGAACAGGCACAGGTAAATCATCCACCCGAGATAGTAAAAATAGATTTTTCTCCTAATCCGCCAGTAGAAGGAAGCGAGCTGAAAGCAGTTATAACCACAAAAGACCCAGATAATGACCCAGTAAAACTATTTTTTCGCTGGTATAAAGATGGCAAGCTTATCAAAGAAGGTAAAGACTCCATCTTGCCAGCAAGTGAAGTAGTTGCAAGTGCGGAAATTTATATAGAGGTTCAAGCCAGTGATGGCAAGTCAAAATCAGGCTGGATTCGTTCCTCAAAAGTAAAAGTAGTTGGTCCAACTGGATTTATATTCAGAGGTGTAAAAATAATCCCACAAAATCCTTACAACGACCAGATTTTAAATGCTGAAATTGACTGCCAGGAATGCGAGGACGTAGTTCTTCATTATAAGTGGTGGGTTAATGATAAGCTTGTAGAGGATTATGATGAGCCCCAGCTCGACCCTCAAGAATTTGGCCTCAAACCTGGAGATAAGGTTAGAGTAGAAGTGGGGTGGGAAGAAAACGGTATGTATCCTCTTAATTTCTATACCTCTGCACCAATAGCAATTGCCAACCGAGCGCCTGAATTTGAAGGAGAAGGTGAGAGCTGGATTGAAGATAATGTCTTTTACTTTCAGGCAAAAGCTTATGACCCTGATGGTGAGCCTGTGAGCTATCAAGCAGTTCAGCTTCCCCCAGGTGCCAGCTTTGATTCCAAAAACTGCTCGGTAAAATGGGCTATTCCAGAAGGTTTTCAAGGAAGAATTACTGTAAAAATTAGGGTAAAAGACCTCTCTGGTGGAAGCAATGTTTTGACTTATCAGACAGAGATTGCCCCTGAGTCCCAGTGATGAACTGGTTAATTTCAATGCTTTAAATTTAAAAAATTGCCATTTTCCGCACAATTTTTAGAGAATTTTTTTACTACCATATTTTGTGCCTTCGGATTTTATACCACTATATTTAAATTAAATTTTACCAAAATTTAACTAAATTTTAAAAAAATTAAAAAAATTCTTGACAAATAGAGTAAAATTTTAGCATAATATAAATGCAAGGATAATAAAAATTTACAAAGGCAAGAGCAAGGGTAAAAGCGGGGTAGGAATCAATGGGAAAAAATAATGTTCGTAAAATTCGGGAATCTCTTTTGATGAGCAAAGCAGAGCTTGCCCGTAAGGCGGGGGTAAGCACGCTCACTATTGACCGTATTGAGAAAGGTATGAACTGCAGAATGGACACCAAGCGAAAGATTATTCTCGCTTTGGGCTTTAAGCTCAGCGAGAAGGACAAGGTATTTTTAGATGATGATTCTCCACCGCCCCGTCGGAAAAAACGGGCAAGCAAAAAGAAAAGCACAGCAAAGAAAAAGTCTGAATCCGCAAAATAATGAAAGGCATCAATAATTTTAGGGGGATGGGGAAGCCATTAAAGAAAAGGAGAGCATAGATGGGGATTTTAGGAGGGAAAAAGCCAGCTATTGGGCTTGATATTGGCTCTAGTTCTATCAAGGTAGCTGAGCTAAGAGAGACCAAAAAGGGGTATCAGCTGGTTAATTTTGGAATTGTGCCCCTTCAGCCAGAGGTAATTGTTGATGGTGCAATTATGAACACAAGCGCAGTGGTTGATGCTATTACCAGTCTTCTTTCTGAGAGAAAGATTAAGACCAAAGATGTGGTCGCAAGTGTGAGCGGTCAATCGGTAATGATTCGTAAGATTTCTATGCCTGCGATGACAGAAGAGCAACTTGAAGAGCAGATTCAATGGGAAGCTGCCCAGTATATTCCGTTTGAAATATCTGATGTTAATCTTGATTTCCAGATTCTCAATCCTGCTGATGAAGAAGGTAATATGGAAGTGCTTTTGGTGGCTGCCAAAAAAGAGGTAATTAACGATTATGTCACGGTTCTTCATGATGCTGGGCTTAATCCAGTGGTAATAGATGTTGATGCTTTTGCTCTTTTAAACATTTATGAGATTAACTATCCGATTATGGAGAACGAGGTGATTGCCTTGGTAAATGTGGGTGCGAGTTTGATTAACATTGTTGTTCTTCAGGGCGGGCAATATGTTTTCAGTCGTGATATTTCAATGGGTGGTAATCTTTATACGGAGGAAATACAGAAACAGCTTAGTGTAAGCTATGAAGAGGCAGAGCTACTTAAAAAGGGCGGTAGCGGTGGCGAGGATACCGAAGAAGTGATGCGTAAAGAGGTAGATATGGTCATTCGTGAGGTAAGTGACCAGATCGCTGGTGAGATTGCTAGAAGTTTAGACTTTTATTCAGCAGCTGCTCCACCTGATGCCCAAATAAACAAAATCTGGCTCTCAGGCGGAAGCTGTAGGATTTCGGGTTTAGCTGAAGCTATTTCTAAAAACCAAAATCTCCCTATGGAGATATTAAATCCCTTCCGCAATATAGAAGCTAATCCTAAGGTATTTGACCCAGCATATTTGGAAGAGGTAGGACCACAAGCCGCTATTGCGGTGGGACTGGCTTTAAGGAGGGCAGGTGACCGATGATTAAAATTAATTTATTACCAGTCAAAGAGGAAAAGAAGAGGGTAACTTTAGAAAGGCAGATAATCACTGCTGTTATTGTTTTACTTTTAACCTTTGCAGGTATTGGTTACACTGCTTATCTTCGCAAGAGTCAGATACGCAGGCTTGAAAATCAGATCGAGCAGAGCAGAAGAGAGCTTAATCGGCTTCAAAAGATTAAGAAAAAGGTAGAAGAATTCAAGCGGGCTAATGCTAATCTTCAGCAAAAGATAGGGGTTATTACCAGTTTGGAGAAAGGCAGAGACTGGTATTTACAGCTTTTAGACCAGCTGGCAGAATCTGCACCTGAGGGGCTTTGGTTTGAGAGCATCAAGACTCCAAGAGGTTCAAGCACAGGTTCTATTTATAATGGAGCTTGGCAGATAAGAGGAGGGGCGTTAGAAAAAGACTTGGTCAGCGATTTTATCTCCAACATTGAACAGCGAAAAAAATATTTTAGCAGTGCCAATCTGAGCAAAATAGAGATGACCAAAAAGGGCAAGGTTGCCATTCCTTATTATAGATTTGAGTTAAGTGTTAATGTGAAAAAACCGCCCACGGAGGCAGGAGCAAGTTAAAGGGGGAGGTTAGATGGCTTTAGCTGACTATTTAAAGGCAGACCGAATAATTAAACTTCCATGGTATCAGAAGGCGCTTGCTCTTTTAGCAATAGTGGTTTTGATTGTGGTAATTTATTTTATCACCGTTGACCGAAGCTATCGGAATCAGATTGCAGACCTTAAAAATCAGATTGTCAGGCTCAACACGCAGATAGCAAATTTGCGCGCTATTGAGCAAGACCTTTCTAAATTTGAACGCCAAAATGCCCTTTTGAAGAAAGAGCTGGATAAAGCTATGACTAAACTTCCAAATAATCCTCAAATTGACCAGCTCATCAAGGAATTAACTTTTAGGGCAAGAAAATATGGCATAGAGATCAGCAGGATAGATATCCGCAAGGAGAAAGTCCAGCCACTTTATATAGAGGTGCCATTAAAATTAAATCTATCTGGGGATTACTTTCCGTTAATGATTTTTCTTAACGAGCTCGCTCGCTTGGAACGAATTGTCAATATTTCAGATTTACAGATAAAAACAGGTAAGGGGAATCTGCTTAAGGTAGAGTGTATTTTGATTGCTTATCGGTTCAAGCAGATGACCCAACCACAAGGAAAGAAAAGGAAGAAATAAAAAGAGGTTTGAAAGATGAAAAAGGTGCTGAAAGGGATTTTGGGCATAGTGGTTGTGGTAGTGTTAATTGGCATTGGGTTTATTAATTGCGGGGGCGGTGAACCTACAGGCAGACCAACTGTGAGCATAGCCAAGAAGAAAAAAGCCCCCAAGCCCAGCGTTGCTGAAAAAGAGGAGGCTTTGGGAGAAGAAAAGGCAGTTGGATGGAGCTATGACCCCACAGGTAAGCGCAATCCTTTTCAGCCACCGAGAGAGTTAAAGATGGCTGTTGGAGAAATTAATCCTTTATTTAAATATGACCTTGAGCAGATGTGGATTGATGGAATTGTAGTGGGTGGAGGAAGAGATGTTGCCCATATTATTCTTCCTGACGGTTCTGATTATTTTATTAAAGTTGGAGATGAAATTGGTATTAATCATGGCAGGGTCAAGCAGATTCTTCCTGACGGTATAGTGGTTGAAGAGACATATCTTGACCCCAAAGACCCAAGTAAAATCAGGGTAGTTGAAAAGGTTCTTCGGATGGTAACCGCAGAGGAAGAGAAAAGGAAGTTAAGAGAAATTTTAAAATGAATACCCAAATAAAGGAGGAGCTAAATGGTCAGGCGGAAGGCGATGATAGGAAAAGTGGGTAGCAGGCTTCTGATAGTGCTTTTAGCGGTCTGCTTGGCGGTGCCAGTGGGAGCCAGGAAGCGCAAAAAGCCGAAGCTCAATCAAATTGAAGAGGTGAAATTTGAGCAGGTAGAGGGGATTAATCAGGTTGTTATCACCACAACCGTTCCTGCTACATATAGCATTTATCGTCCTCTTGAGCCGATAAGAATAATGGTGGATATTGCAGATGCCAAAGTTTCCAAAGGCGTTCCCGCTCAGATTGAAGTTAATAATGGGATTATTAACTTAATTAAAACCAGCACTATTAAAGGAGAGCGAACCAGCATTGCCCGTGTTGAAATAGGCTTAGATAAAATGATGTCCTATGAAGTTGAGCGGGAAGAGAATAAGCTTTTGGTAAAAATCAGACCTGAGGAAAAAGCAGAAGAAGAAAAAGATTTATACAAGACAAGTGAAGGTAAGCTTATTGTAGAGAAGACCAAGCCTGAAGAAAAAGCTCCAGAAGCTCAACCAGGTGCTACTGTTCAAGCAGAAGCAATTGAAGAAGAAGCAGAGGCTCCTGCAGAAGCTCCTGCTGTTTCTGCTGGAGCAACGGTTGCTGAGATTCCATCTAAACCAGCCAAGAAGCTGTTGGATATTGTTGTTAGTGAAGAAAAGGACCGTACCAATGTTATTTTGGTAATGGATGGTCTAGCCCCTGATTACCATTCTTTCCAGCTTAAGAATCCCCCGCGGTTGGTGCTAGACCTTTGGAAAATCAAAAGTTTATATCCTAGTCAAAAAGTAAAGATAAACAGTCAAGGAATTAAACAAGTAAGGCTAGGGCAGCACCCAGATAAATTAAGACTGGTGTTTGATGGACTTGGAAAGAGTCTTCCCAACTATAACATCAGCAAAGAAAATGAGCGGATTATAGTGACCTTTAGCGTGACAGTAGAAGTTGCAGGACCACCCTCTCCACCGCTGGCTGCACCTGTGATAGAAACTGCTCCTGCTCCAACCGCACCAGTAGAGGAAGTTGCTCCTTCAGCAGAAGTTGCACCTGCGCCTGCTGTTCCTGCACCTGAGCTTCCGCGAGTAGTAGGAGTGGATTTCAAATATACTCGTCGGACTTCAAAAGTGATAATCAAATCTGACCAGCCATTAACCTACGAGAAGAAAGAAAATCCACAAGACCTTATCTTCTCCTTAATTATTAGTGGAGCTAAAATTGCTCCTGAACTGGAAAGGTCGCTTGATACTACTGAGTTTCAAAGTCCGATTAATCTTATCAGCAGTTTTCAAGCTTCTGATAAAGATGTCAATATTGTGGTCAATCTTAATCAATGGGTTGAGCCTGAGGTAAAGCAGGAAGGTAATAGAATAGAAATTTCTTTTGCCAATCCTTCCGCAGAGCTGGTTCCGCCCGAGGCAGAGGCGCCACCTACTCCACCAGCTCCAGCTGGTGAAGAGATTTCCGCACCTGAAGCATCGCCTGCACCAGCTCCGAGCGCCGTGCCTGCTCCTAGCGTTCCAGCAGGTCAGCCAGTTAAAGTAGAGACTTTGACAGGCACAAAGATTTATACAGGAACTCCTATTACTATTGAGGCGAAAAATCTTGACATTCTTGATGCTCTACGCGCCATTGCCGAAGTTAGCGGATTGAACATTATCGCTGCTGATAATGTTAAAGGAAATATAACCCTTAAGCTGGAAAATGTGCCTTGGGACCAGGCGCTTGATTTGATTCTTGAAACCAAAGGTCTAGGTATGGTTCGTTACGGCAATATCATTCGGGTTGCCCCTCTTAAAGATATTCAGAAAGAGCAAGAAGAAAAGCTAAAAAGTATAGAACAGCGTCAAAAGCTTAAACCACTTCAGACAAGAATTGTTCCTATTAATTATGCCAAGGCAGATGATATTGCTCGCCAGGTTAAAACAATTCTTTCTGACCGAGGAATGGTTCAAGTAGATAAACGCACCAATTCACTTATTATTAAAGATGTTCCAGAAAAGATTCAGGAGGCACAGGTTTTAATCAGCTCGCTGGATACAAGAACGCCTCAGGTTTTAATTGAAGCAAGAATAGTGGAAGCAACTGTTGGAGTAAGCCGGGAGCTGGGAATTCAATGGGGATTTAATTATAATGCTGGACCTGCTTGGGGAAATCCCACTGGACTTAATTTCCCCAACACTATCCAAGTGGGTGGTGCTGTTCTTGGCGGGCAAATTGACCCTGTAAGTGCAACTATTCTTAATACCGCAGGCGCACAAGGGGGTGCAATAGGTATTAAGTTTGGTTCCCTTACTGATGCTATTAGTCTAGATTTACTCTTAAAAAGTCTAGAAACTCAAAACAAAATAAAGATTATTTCCTCTCCTCGAATTTTAACAATGGATAATCAAAAAGCTACTATTCAACAGGGTGTGACTATTCCTTATCCACCAGCTATTAACCTTGCTACTGGTGCTGCTGGTGGTGCTCAATGGCAGTTTGTTGAGGCAGCACTTCGCCTTGAGGTCACACCTCATGTCTCTCCTGATGGAACAATTGTGCTTGATGTAAAAGCAAGCAATAACGAGCCTAACTTGAAAGTGGTAAGCGGTGGTGCACCAAGTATTGATAAAAAGGAAGCACAAACCAAAATCATCGTTAAAGACGGAGAAACTGTGGTTATCGGTGGCATCTATAAGACAAAAGAGAGTGAAACAACAAACCAAACTCCGTTTTTAGCAAAGATACCAGTTATTGGAAAGCTTTTCCAAGATAGATTTGTGGAAAAGAGTAGGACCGAGCTTTTAATTTTCTTAACACCAAGAATCGTGAAATAATGTGAAAAAGGAGGTAAAAATGGGGCGGAAAGAGAAAATCACGCTGTGGCTCGTGCTCATCGCAGGAATAGTCCTTTTACTGGGAAGCTGTGGTGATTACCGTGGACCAGGAACTGATAATATTGAAAATACAGGAAATATCCTTGTTGTAAATGATATTATGCCACAAGATAGAGGAGAAGATACTTACGATATTGACATTGTGCAACATATTTGCCCTAGCGGTGAACCCGAAGACCCACTTACTGATGCCACTTTGAGAGTAGAGTTATATTATGAAAAAGGTCCCGCCTGTTCCAGTGATATAGGAAAAGAATGCCCCAATATAAATATTCTTTCGTATCGGGTGGAATTTTTCTCAGATAATGATTCTGCTTATCCGCTTCCTGATCTGAATGTAATTACTCAAAATATTCATCTTTCTCCTGACTCCTCGGTAGAGCTTGAAGGTTTACTCCTTATTCCTGTAAGCTGGAAGGACGAGTTGGCAACAAAAGGTAACCCCAGCGAGGTTATTGTATATCAAGTGAAGGTAACTTTTTATGGAGTTAATGATTATGGCTATGAAGTTAAAGGCTGGGCGCAAACTTATATTGAGGTAGCAGACTGGGATGTCTGTCAATAAGATTGCGAACTAGCTACGGCTGTTCTGTATATGGAAAAAGAAAAAAGGAGGATAAAAGATGAAAAAGACAGCTTTAATCCTGTTGCTTATAAGTTTTGGGTTATTCATCGTTATGATGATGAATTGCGGAGGAGACCAGGTGAGCGAAGATGAAATGGAAGCAGATACTATTCCTTATACAATTGAAGATACAAGTTGGGCAGATAAAAATGAATGTTCTGATGGCATTGATAATGACTGGGATGGTCTTGCAGATTATTATGGCGTGCCTGCCCATTGCAATGATGACGGCAATCCCCAGGATTGCATATATCTTCCTGACCCAAGCTGCCAAGTAGTAATTAATGGGATTCCATCTAAAGGTGAATCCGAATGCCGAGACAGACTGGACAATGATGGTGATGGATTTATAGATGATGCGGATTTCAGCTGTGCACCTTGCGGAGTTTATATACCTGTTTTTGGGGAAGATGAATATACTACCACGCCTGATTGTTGTAATGGAATTGATGATGATGGAGACGGTAATATAGATTGGGAAGATACGGATAGTTGTTATAGCCCTTATGATATATATGAAGAAGGAGCTTGCGGAAATGGGCTTGATGATGATAATGATGGAAAAGTTGATTTTGGAGAAGACCCCGGCTGTACCAGTATCTATGATAATGATGAGACAGATGTACAGCAAGGCTCAACACCGTAGATTTAAATAAAAAACGCAAGATGGCAGAAGAAAGTCATCTTGCCAGTAGAACATTGGCAAAACTTTATCTTGAACAGAAAGCCTTTGATAAAGCTTTAGAGGTTCTTTTCCAGCTAAAAAAACGCTTTCCTCAAAGGCTGGATTTGCTCAAGGAGATTAAGCAGGTTGAAGAAAAATATTTTAATGAGGCTGATTCAGGTACAAGAAAAGAGCGTGTTCAAAATCTTAAACGAATGCTGGAGATTGTCTCTCAGGAGAAAATGAAATGATTTTTGAAGAGGTTGCCAAAGAGATAGTAGAGAAAGTTTTTGGCGGAATAGGTGTTATCATCATTGGTAGAGATGGCATTCCGCTGGCTATGCATTTAAAAGAGGGAGTGGAGCTTGATTTAGAAACTCTTGGCATTGAGTATTCCAATCTTCTTGCTCAGATTGACCAGGCATCGCAAAATATAGGCACAGGAAAGCTGGTGGAATTCAGTCTTCATACTGACCAATATCTGGTAGTTGTCCGCACCATTACTCCAGATTATTTTATCTGCCTGGTTATGAGCCCTGATGGAAACTTTGGAAAAGGTAGATACCTTCTTCGGGTAAACCTTCCCAAACTACAAGCTGAATTTTGATGCGATGAAAATTTTGGTTCTTAATGGACCTAATCTTAATCTTCTCGGCATACGAGAGCCAGATGTTTATGGAAAGGAAACCCTCAAGGATATAGAGCAGAAGTTAGCCCAACTGGCAGAGGAGCTCGGTGTTGAGCTAGTTTTTTTTCAATCAAATTATGAGGGTGCGCTAGTAGAAAAGATTCAGGAAGCGCTGGGAAAGTTTGATGGAATTATTTTTAATCCTGGCGCCTACACTCATACCAGCATAGCTATAAGAGATGCACTACTTTCAGTAGGATTGCCTTTTGTTGAGGTACATCTTTCTAACCTGGCTCAAAGAGAGGAATTTCGCAAGCGCTCCCTTCTTGCCGACCTTGCAATAGGAGTGATTAGCGGATTTGGTTCTAATAGTTATCTTTTGGGATTGCGTGGATTAGTAGCATATCTTAAAAATAGCTCCGTATAAGTCCAAGAAAGTAGTTGAAAGCTCAAAAAAGGAGTATAAATTTGAACCGCCAAAGGATTTTTTACAGGCTTAATCGGATTTTAAAAGAAGAAGAGTTAGATGTTTTATTAATTACTCGTCTGGCAGATGTTTGGTATTTAACTGGATTTCGGGGAAGCGAGGGAGTAGTTATTTACGGTTCTAAATTTCGCTATTTTCTTAGTGATGCACGCTATAAGGAGCAGGCAAAAGAAGAAGTTAAGGGCTTTTCTGTAAAAATTTTTAAAAATAAAGTAAAAGAAATTACTCATTTGCTTAAAAGGATTGGCGCTCAAAAAATAGGATTTGACCCTGCTGGTATAAGCTATCAGTTTTATAAAGAGCTTCGCAAAAATCTCAAAGGCGTTAGATTTTATTCTCTACCTTCTTTAATTGCTGAATTGAGGGCAGTTAAAGAGCCTGAGGAGCTGAAGAAAATTCAGCAAGCAGTAAGAATAGCAGAAAAGGCTTTATCTTTTGCATTGGAGAAATTCAAACTGGGAATGAAGGAGCTTGATTTAGCCAGCGAGCTTGAATATCAGCTCCGTCGGGCAGGTTCGGGCTGGTTTCCTTTTGAAACCATTGTTGCCTCAGGAGCCCGTGCCTGTCTTCCTCACGCCAAAGCTTCTAATAAAAAAATTAAAGCCCGTGAGTTAGTTGTAATAGATTTTGGCGCCAGCGTAGATGGGTATTTTTGTGATTTAACCGTGACTATATCTGCAGGTGAGCCTACACGCTTGGCAAAAGAGATATATCAGATTGTTTCTAATGCTCAAACACTTGCCATTAACAGTATTCAGCCAGAAAAGCCTGCCAAAGAGGTTGACGCGGTGGCAAGAGATTACATAAAAAGCAAAGGCTACGGAAAATTTTTTCAGCACGGTCTTGGGCACGGTCTTGGGCTTGAAGTTCATGAGCTTCCTTCTATTAATCCCAAAAGCAACTATCTGTTAAAGTCAGGAATGGTTTTTACTATTGAGCCGGGTATCTATATACCTGAGAAAAAATTAGGGGTTAGAATTGAAGATGATGTGGTTATCTGGGATAATAAAACCAAAACTTTAAGCCATAGCAATCAACCTTTAAGGGTTTTGGAATAAAAATTTTGCTTGGAGGTAAAAATGTATTCAACCACAGACTTCCGAAAAGGATTAAAAATTGAGTTCAATGGCGAGCCGTATGTTATTGTGGACTTTCAGCATGTCAAGCCTGGCAAAGGTGGAGCTTTTGTTCGCACCCGTTTGAAAAACTTAATTACTGGAAATGTCATTGACCATAATTTTCGTGCTGGAGAAAAAGTGCCAATACCAGAGCTTGAAGAAAAGGAAATGCAGTATCTTTATAACGAAAGCGATGAATATTATTTTATGGATACAAACACCTACGAACAGATTATGCTCACTAAAGACCAGCTGGGCGATGCGGTTGGATATCTTCAAGAGCAGATTTTAGTTAAGGTGCTTTATTTTAAGGGCAAACCCATTGGTGTGGAAGTGCCCACATTTGTTGAACTGAAAGTGGTTGATACAGAGCCTGGCATCAGAGGAGATACTGTGAGCGGTGGAAGCAAGCCTGCTGTTTTAGAGACTGGAAAAGTGGTGCAGGTGCCTTTGTTTATTAATGTTGGCGACATAATTAAAATTGATACCCGCACAGGTAGCTATGTAGAAAGAGTAAAATCTGGCTGAGCTAACATCAATTTTTATCAAATCGTGCCTCATTCAAAAATAGTCAGTTATTTTATTTTTTTCTATAAAATTTTGTTAGTTTGATTTTTTACTTGAATTCTAATAAAATTAGGCAAACCTAAATTTAGAAGGGAAGAGATGAAAGTATCAGCCAGTTTAGAGGATTATCTAGAGGCAATTTATGAGATTTGTCAGTCTCAGTCTGTTGCCCGGGTAAAGGATATATCGCATCGGCTGGGAGTTACTAATGCCAGTGTAGTTGGGGCACTTCGTCAGCTGAGGGAAAAGGGGCTAATTGAGCAGGAGCGGTATGGATATGTAAAGCTCACACAAAAGGGAAAAGCACTGGCAAAGGATGTTTGTGGTCGGCATAAGGCGCTCAGTGGATTTTTCCAAGAAGTTCTAGGTTTGGGAAAAAAGACAGCAGAAGAAGATGCCTGCAAAGCAGAGCATTCTTTAAGCTGGGAGACAATAGAAAGATTAATTCTGCTTCAAAATTTTCTCAAGAAAAAACCTCAAAAATGTGAAGACCTGCTTGGAGAATTTCAGGAGTATATCAAGGAGAAAATAAAGGTGCAAAAATGACACTTGACCAAGCACGAGAAGGACAGATTGTTGTGGTGCGTGAGCTTTTGGGAGGATTTGGCTTTCGCAGGCGTCTCCTTAGTTTGGGCATTCATCCTGGAGAGAAGCTCCGCATTATCAAGAGCGGGTTTTTTGGCGGACCTATTCTTGTTGAAGTAAGGGGTGCAGAAGTTGCCATTGGCAGAGGAGCAGCAAGTAGGGTGGTGGTTGAGCCAGAAGGATGAAAGCAGAGAAGAATCTTTCCACAAAAAATAAATCTACCTATCAGGTGGTTTTAATTGGTCAGCCGAACTGTGGCAAAAGCACTTTTTTTAATGCAGTAGCAGGATACAAAGCCACAGCTAGCAACTTCCCAGGCACTACAGTAAGTTATACCTCTACTCATATTAAACTGAAAGAGATAGAATTTGATTTAATTGACCTTCCTGGCACTTATTCCCTTTCCGGTTATGAGCCGGCAGAAAAAGTCACAAGAGATTGGCTTTTAAACCAGCCTGTGGATTTGGTTATCAATATAATTGATGCTTCTATTTTAGGGAGAAGTCTTGAGCTAACTATAGAACTGCTTGAGCTCGGGCTTCCTGTTATTGTTTGCCTGAATATGATGGATGAGGCAAAAAGAAAAGGTATTGAAATTAATCATCAAAAACTTTCCCAAATTCTCAACCTGCCTGTGATTCCCTGCATAGCAACTAAAGGTGAGGGAATTGAGCAATTATTTGAAGAGGCAAAGAAATATTTAAAAGAAAAAAGAGCCTCTTCACCTATCAAATTTAGTCAGGATGTGGAAACTGTTTATGAAAAATTAAGAAATGAATTAAAAGATTCTATCTCCTCGCTTGGCTATCCAGATAGGTTTTTTATTTTAAAGCTTCTTGAAGGAGATGCAGAGTTTACCGAGAAGCTTATGAAAATCGCTCCTGAAAAACTTGCCCTGGTAAATTCTAGCCGAGCTCAACTTGAAGCTAGTCATGGAAAAAGCTCTGATGAGGTAATTTGTTCAGAAAGGCATGCTCTTGCTTTAAACATCTTTGAAAAAGTAGCAAAAGTCACTCCCAGAAAAAGGGTATCTTTGCGAGAGCAGGTTGATTATTGGCTGATGCATAAATATCTGGGTTATGTCTTTTTGGCAATCATTTTATTTTTGCTTTTTGCCTTTGTCTTCTGGGTGGGAAAGTATCTAGAAGAGCCTTTGCTGGGAATTTTTGACCGACTCCAGAGTTCATTGGAAAACGAGTTGGGCAGGGGGCTTTTGGCTCAACTTATCATTGGTTTAATTCAGGGCATTGCAGGCGGAGTGGGAATTGTTCTTCCCTACTTAGTTCCTTTTCTCTTGGGCTTGAGCTTTTTGGAAGATATTGGCTATCTTCCCAGAGCAGCTTTTTTAATGGATAGTTTTATGCATAGGATTGGGCTTCACGGAAAAGCGGTTATTCCTTTTGTTCTCGGTTATGGGTGCAGTGTTCCAGCGGTGATGGCGACTCGGACTTTGGAGCATCCCCGAGACCGCTTCATTGCTGGTATTTTAGTGACAATGATTCCTTGTTCTGCCCGCACCACCATCATTTTTGGATTAGTCGCTTATTTTCTGGGACCAATCTGGGCGCTGTTGATTTACTTATTAAATCTTTTTGTTATAGCAGGAGTTGGCAGAATTCTTACTTTTATTCAGCCAGAGCCAGCTTTTGGGTTAATTATGGAAGTTCCTACTTATAAACTTCCTTCTCCAAAAGTTCTTGTGCAAAAGACTTGGTTTCGGCTTCGTGAATTTATTGTAGTTGCTTGGCCGATTTTGATTGCAGGAAGTATTTTGCTGAGCATTTTAGAGTTTTATCAGTTAGATAGTTTAATTAATAAAGCTCTCTCACCATTGGTTGCTGGGGTGCTTGGTCTTCCTAAGGAGACAGGTGTGACTTTGATTTTTGGAATTATGCGGAAAGAGCTTAGTTTAATTATGCTAGCTCAGGCTCTGGGGACAACAAATTTTGCTCAGGTGCTCACTCAGATTCAGATGGTGGTATTTACTATTTTTGTTGTTTTTTATATCCCTTGCCTTGCTACTTTGGCTTCGCTCTGGAGAGAGCTGGGCTGGAAAGGAATGCTTAGCGCAATAGGAATTACTCTTTTTGTTGCCACATTTTTTGGCTTTTTATTTCGGATAATTTTAACTGTTTTTGGCTTTTAAAATTTTATTTTCTTTTTCTCTTTTTTCGTCCCCGCCTTGATGCTTTTTTCTTTTCTCTTTTTGTTCTTGCTTGCCTTCGCTCCCCTGCCAGAGAGATGCTAAGCACAGAAGCCTCTCTCCCAATAAGTTTGAAGTTTATTTCCCGATGTTCAAGATTAACAGATTCCACTTCAACTAAAACCTTATCTCCAAGATGAATCTCTAGTCTCGGCTTTTTGATAAAAGCAGTATATATGTGTGGTTCATAATCATATCCTAAAAGCTCACGGCCAGGGATAAGTCCTTCTGCCATTGGGTGGTCTAGCTCCACAAAAATTCCCTGCTCGCTTATTCCGCTTACTCGGGCACTGAATTGCTCTCCAAGATGCTTGCTCATAAGCCTTACCTGATAAGCACGAACCACATCTCGCTCTACTGCTTCTGCGCTTCGCTCTCGCTCTGAACAGTGCTCACAACTCACTCCCATTGGTTGAGGAGAGATAGGTAAGTTTTTATCCACTATTCCCAGAGCTTGTTTTAAGGCACGGTGAACAATCAAATCAGGATACCTTCTTATAGGCGAGGTAAAATGGCAATACCTACTGAGCGCCAGACCAAAGTGTCCTTTATTATTAGGGCTATATTTTGCCTGCATTTGAGTGCGTAGAACCAGATAGGAGATAAGACCAGAAATAGGTAAATTATGAATGCGACGGATAAGCCTTTGAAAGTCCTTTGGTTGAATTTGCTCTGGCTTCTTTCCTCCTTGAAGAAGCGGAAAACCAATTGCTGAAAGGAAAAAATCTAATTCTTCAACCTTATCTGGAGCGGGTGGCTCATGAATGCGATAGGGAAAGACCATTTTCTTTTTGGTTAAAAACTCAGCAACCGCCTGATTGGCACGGAGCATAAACTCTTCAATTAAAATATGAGAAAATAATTGCTGACGAGGATAAATATCTACAGGCTCACCTTTTTCATTTAGTTTGACTATTGGTTCTGGTATATCAAGATTAATTGCTCCTCGACGGAGCCGTTTTTTGTATAATTTTTTAGCAAGCTCTCTTGCATCAAAGAGCATTTTAACAATTTGTTCAAGAAGTCCTTTTTGTTCTTTGCCAGCAAAAAGCTCCTCCACCTCTAAATAATTTAATCTAGCCCAGCTTTTGATTACAGCAGGATAAAATTTTGTGGCTTTTGGTCGTGCTTTTTGGTCAAAATCAATTTCCACCACCATAGCCAGTCTCAGCCTTTCTGGATTTAGGCTAGCAATACCAGCAGAGATAGGCTCAGGAAGCATAGGAATTGCTCGGTCTGGTAGGTAAACACTTGTTGCTCGGTTATATGCTTCAACATCAATTTCGCTTCCGCAGGGCACATATTCGCTAACATCTGCAATAGCTACCCAAAGTTTGTATCCCTGCTGGTTTTTTTTTACGGAAATGGCATCATCAAAGTCTCTTGCGTCAGGAGGGTCAATGGTCACAAATGGAACATCTGAAAGATTCTCCCTGTTTTTCAGCTGATGCTTGAGCACTCGGTCTGGGATTCTTTCCAGCTCTGATTTTATGGTAGAAGGAAATCCCTCTCGGAAGCCATACTCTCTAAGAATAAGTTTGCTTTCAAGCTCTAGGGTGAGCTCTTTTCCCAATACCTCAATAATTTCTGCTTCTGCCTGACCACTTCTGGTCGGATATTGGGTAATCCTTGCCACCACCAAATCTCCAGGCTGGGCTGAGAGAGTGTGCTCGCTGGGAACAAAATACCAAAACAAATTCCGCTCATCACGAGGAACAACATAGGCACCATTGTAAAACCCGATAATTTCTTTAATTTTCCTTTCAATAACCCTGCTGACCACTCCTTCTAAAAGCTTTTTTCTTGTTCGGCTCGGCTGAACACGAACCAGAACCTTATCACCAGGTAGAGCATTTGCGGTTTTGCCCGGCGGAATGAATATATCTTTCATAGACTTATCTTCTGGTTCAACAAAGGCATATCCTGAGGGGTGAATAATGATTCTTCCTTTAACAAAAGCCCCTCTTTTTGACCTTTTTACTTTGCGTTTGCGAGCCATTTTTAATAAAAAAATAATCTGGTTTCATTATTTTGAGCAGAGTTTGTCTTTATGTCAAATCCCTTATATACTTGAAATTAAAGGAATTTTTAATTGAATTAGCTTATGGAAGCAGAAATAGCATAATTTTCTTTTATTTTTCTTTTTCAACTAATTAGAGAAAGGAAAATTCGCTTTTAGAGATTTTTAGGTGATTTTAAAGCGATAAGTTAATTATTGCAAAAAGAGATAAATTGGATTTTGATAGTAAAAACCCACAGAATCCTAGAGCCTAAAGGTTTAAGGAAGAACAAAGGGTCAGAGGGGGCAATGGAAAAAAGGAAGAGATTAGGCTTAAATTTACCAGAGTTCAGTTTTGATACTCCAGAGCAACTTAAACGGACTTGTGAAGATTTGTTTTATTGGCAAGGAGTTGAGCTTTTTGCTCGTTCTCGCCTGCATCTTATTCTTGCAGGAATTCTTTCGGTAGTAGGGTTTGCCAACGGGCTTGACCCAGCAGGATATCTTTATGGTCCCATAGGTGCAGTAATTGGTGCTGGGGTGGGATTTGGAGTTGGTTGGGCTGGTGCTGAGGTTCTTTTGAGGGTTGGTTTAGCCAAGCTAAGCTTTTCTTTAAATTTAGAGAGATTAATAATAGCTGGAAAATATAGAGAAGCTGGAGATTTATGCAAAAAATTCCGCGAACGCAGAGAAAGAGTTTTCAAAGAGAATCATAGGATTAGTTCAAGGCTACTAAAAGAAGTGGTGCTGGCTTATGATTGGATATTTGCTCAGCATTACTCGGTAAATAGAGATTTATTTTCAGCTTTATTTCTTGCTTTAGAAGGAATTTTGAGAGAGGCAAATGGAGATGTGGAGCGAGCGGTGGAGCTTTATCAAGAATCTTTAAAAAGCATTCCCAATAATGCTTATATTTTCTATGCATTGGTTTCTCTTTGGGAGATTCATCCAGAAATTGATGTGGATAGAAAGCTAGTAGAAAATTGTCTTGACCAACTAGAGCAAGCCCGCAGTGCATTGGGTAAAATTGTTTTGGGTATATATCGCAAATGGTTAGAGGATAAGCTAGCAGAGGAGCGGGTTAGTTTAAAAGAGGGAATTCAGCTCAAGCCTGTTGACCAAAGAGCAGAACTGAAAAATAAATTTTATAAAACCGATTATTTTATCCGTTTAATTGAAAATCCAGGTAGCCCTGTTTCAAGTGGTCTTTTAGAGGTTGAAGATGAGGAGATGGTGGTGATCAGGCTTGCGCCAATGCCTTTTCAGCTTGCTCATTATCTTGCCAGTGCAATGAAAGAAGAACTGGAGAAAAAGCGTCATCCTGACCAGCAGGGCTGGGTAAGCGTGCAGGAGCTGGTAGAAAAACTCCCCTGGACAGTTGGAGAGGTAGATGCGTCTAATGTTCATAAATTGGTTTACAAACTTAGGAAAGCCTTTCGTGAAGCAGGGGTTGATGAAAATCTTATAGAATACAACAATGGTTGCTATCGTATTTCCACCCACCCATCAAAAATTCAAATTGAGAAATTTAATCCATAGCCTTCTTGCTTACTTTTTCATAATTTTCTAGCATTTTAACAATGCAGGTGGCAAAAATTATTCTGATTATGATTCTCTCTTTTCTTATTGGTGCCATACCTTTTGGAGAGATAATCGCTCGCCTGAAAAAGATTAACCTGCGAGAGGTCGGCTCAGGAAACATAGGTGCGACAAATGTTTATCGGGCACTTGGTCTTAAATGGGCGTTTTTGGTTTTTCTTTTAGATGCTCTAAAAGGCGCAGGCTCAGTGCTTTTAAGCTATAAATTTCTTGGAAAAGATTATCTTATAGGATTAAGCGGAATACTGGCGGTTTTAGGACATATTTTTTCACCCTATCTTAGATTTAAAGGTGGCAAAGGCGTTGCCTGCGGATTTGGGGTAATGATAGTCTTAGCTCCTGTTGCCAGTTTATTGGTATTTTTGCTTTGGGTGGTAATGGTTCTTTTGAGCAGAATTGTTAGTCTTTCCAGCTTAATTTCTGCTATTTTATTGCCTTTTATTGTTTGGGCGCTGGGTGGTAAAAAAGAATATATTTTGGCGGGAGCGATTATAGGGTTTCTGGTTTTAATTTCGCATCGTGCCAATATTTCCAGACTTATTAAAAGGAAAGAACCAAGAATAAAAAGCATTTCTTTACCTAGTAAAAAGCGAAAGTGAGATATTTGCTTTTTATAAATTCAATGCTTATAATTTGGTAAAGATAAATAATTTAAATAGGGTGAGAAGATGGGAAGCGTGGTTAAATGGAGAAGAAAAAAGATTAAAAAGCATAAACTACGCAAGCGCCGGAAGAAAAATAGGCATAAAGCCAAAAAATAAATGATTTATGTTCAGGATTTGGCTATGGTTGACCGGCGCAAGGATTTAAGGGCGGTGGTTCGGTTAGAGGTGGAACCGGGAGCAGGTAGTTTAAAAAGACCACCTTTTTACATAACAGGAAATATAAGTGTTGGTGGAATGTTCTTAATCACTTCTGACCCTCTTCCAGAAAAGACAAAAATCGCGCTTCAATTTCGCCTTCCTGATGATGAGGAGAAAATTCAGGTTTTAGCAGAAGTGGTCTGGTGCAGAGAGAAAGATGAAAGACCAGGTCTTCCCCCAGGAATGGGAATAAAATTCCTAAAAATTTCAGATAAAGACCGTGAAAAAATTGACCGCTTTGTCAAAGGCATTTATGAAAAAGAAAGTCAGGAGAAGGGAATAAAACAAGGAGGAGAGGGATGAGGATTCGTCATCCCGCGGTGGCTGGGAGTTTTTATCCTTCAGACCCAGCTGAGCTTCGCCAGATGATTGAAAAAATGATAGATAAAAACGCTTCTCGGACACCAGCTCTTGGGATAATAGCTCCTCATGCTGGTTATATTTACTCGGGAAGGGGTGCGGGCATTGTTTATAGTCGGGTGGAAATTCCTGAAGATGTTGTTGTTCTTGCCCCTAATCATCGTGGTATGGGCGCTGATGTGGCTATCTGGGCAGATGGAAAATGGATAACTCCTCTAGGAGAGATTCCTGTTAACAGCGAGCTTTGCCAGTTAATTATGGAAGAATCTGACTTGGTTGAAGATGATGAGCGAGCGCATCGTTATGAGCATTCGCTTGAGGTTCAGCTCCCTTTCATTCAGTATTTTCGCCCTGATTTTAAACTTGTTCCCCTTTGCCTTTTGAGAATGACCTATGCAGAATGTGAAGAGCTCGGCAAAGCCATTGCTCGGGCAGTTAAAAAATGGGCAAAACCTGTTTTAGTTGTTGCCAGCTCAGATATGAGCCATTATGTTTCCGCCCAGCAGGCAGAAAAATATGATAAAATGGCGCTTGATAAGGTGATAAAATTAGACCCACAAGGGCTTTATAAAACAGTCTATGAACACAATATTTCTATGTGCGGTTTTATCCCTGCGACTGTTATGCTTGTATCTGCTATAGAGCTGGGAGCAAAGCAGGCAGAGGTGGTTGATTACAGAAATTCAGGTGATGTAACAGGCGATTACCGAGAGGTAGTTGCCTATGCTTCGGTTATGGTGAGGTGAGATATGCCTTCACCAAAAAGGTCAGCGAATATAAAAAGAAAGACCAAAGAGACAGATATTACTGTGCAGTTAAATATAAATGGCTCTGGCAAAATCTCTATTCAAACTCCGATAGGTTTTTTTAATCATCTTTTAGAGAGCTTTGCCAGACATGGATTTTTTGACCTTGTAGTCAAAGCAAAGGGAGACATTGAGGTTGATGAACATCATACCATTGAAGATATAGGGCTTGTTTTAGGAGAAGCCTTTAGTCAAGCCCTTAAAAATAAAAAGGGAATTAACCGCTTTGGCTGGGCATTAATTCCTATGGATGAAGCACGAGCAAAGGTTTGCGTGGATATTTCCTCCCGTCCCTTCTTGGTGTATAAGGTATCAATTCCCAAGCAAAGGCAGTGGGAGTTTAATGTAAATTTGGTTGAGGATTTTTTCCGTGCCTTTTGCACTGAAGCTGGTCTTTGCCTGCATATAGAGCTTGAAGCAGGGAAAGATTATCATCATTCTTTAGAAGCCATTTTTAAAGCTTTTGGAAGAGCATTGGCTGAAGCAGTGAGACTAAACCCCCGCATAAAAGGCGTGCCAAGCACAAAAGGAAAGCTATAATTTTTAAAAATGATAATGATTGTTGATTATGGTATGGGCAATCTTCGCTCAGTTGAAAAAGCCTTTCATAAACTTGGTTATTCTGCACAAATATCCAGCCAGCCCAATGATGTTAAAAAAGCTCAAGGGTTGGTTTTGCCCGGGGTAGGTGCGTTTAAAGATTGCATTGAAAACCTTAAAAAAATGGGCTTGATTGAATCCTTAGTTGAGTTTATTCATTCAGGCAAACCTTTTTTAGGAATATGTCTTGGTTATCAGATTCTTTTTACTGAGAGCGAAGAGTTTGGTCCCTGCCCAGGATTAGGAATATTTAAAGGCAAGGTTAAGCGTTTTCCAGAGGATATGCCTGACCCTGATGCAGAAAAAGGCGGGGTTTTAAAAGTGCCTCATATGGGTTGGAATCAGATATGGATTGTAAAAGAGCATCCTGTATTAGAAGGAATTCCATCAGGAAGCTACTTTTATTTTGTCCATTCTTATTATGTGGAGCCAGAAGACAAAGCCATTATTGCTACAGAGACAGAATACGGGATTAAATTTGCGTCAAGCATAGCCTATGAGAATATTTTTGCCTGCCAGTTTCATCCAGAGAAGAGCCAGAGGAGGGGGTTGAAATTACTAGACAATTTTGCCAAATTAGTATATAAAAAGATTAGAAATGTTTAAGAAAGTTTTTTTCTTTTTATCCTGTTTTTTGCTGGTATCCTGCCAGAAAAAGCCTGAACTAGAAATTTCTGCTCCTCAATTGATTTTTGCGCAAGCGCCTGTGCAATTGGTTTATTCTTTTTCCTGCCCAGTTTGTCAAAAAGACATTCTGCCCTGCCAAATAGAAGAGCGAGGAGAGGCTGAATTTAATAAGGCAATTAGCAAGGTGTTTGAGGCGCAAGGAATTAAAGTGGTGAAGATAGAAGAGAAAAATAGAAGGGAATTTTCGCCTAAATCTCTTATTCGCTGGTGTGAATTAGCTAAGGTATTAAATGCGGAAAAGATTATCGTCCCGGTGCTTTTTTGCTGGCAGGAAAGAAAAGGAAGTGCAATTAGTGTCAGCTTGCCTGCCCAAGTAGGCTTTCATTTGCATATTTTTGATGTTAAGTCCTATAAGCTTATCTGGAGTGGAGGTTTTCAGGAAAAGCAGGAGCCTTTAAGTGCAAATTTATTTGAGCTTGATAAGTTCATCAAGCGAGGCGGAAAATGGCTCAAGGCAGAAGAATTAGCCCGTGAGGGGCTGGAAAAGCTAGTTAAAGAATATCTAGATTCACAAAAGCAAAATGCTAGTAATACCAGCAATTGACCTTTTAGGTAGCGAGGTAGTAAGGCTCTATCAGGGAAGGTTTAGCGAGGAAAAAAAATATCATTTAACTCCTGAAGAGCTTGTTAATGAATTTGTTGAAGCAGGTGCCCGCCTTATTCACATTGTTGACCTTGAAGGAGCAAGAAAGGGCGAGCCTGTTCATAAAGATTTGATTTTAAAACTCGCCCAATCCTCTGGAGCAAAACTAGAGGTAGGCGGAGGAATTAGGAATTTAGATACAGTTAGAGAGTATCTTGAAGGTGGGGTGGAAAGAGTTATATTGGGGACTGTTGCTCATAGCTATCCAGAGCTTGTTGACCAGCTTATCTCGCTTTTCCCGCAAAGGATTGTGATCGGAATTGATGCTTTTCGAGGAAAAGTGAGTGTTGCCGGCTGGGAAGAGGAGACCGACCTAGATTTTATTGACCTTGCTAAAAGATATGACCGTGAAGGCATCCGCGCCATTATTTACACAGAGATTGAGCGAGATGGAACCCTAAAAGGACCAAACTTTTGGGGAATTGAACAGATTTTAAAAGTAGTAAATGTGCCTGTGATAGCATCTGGCGGTATTTCCAATCTAGAAGATATTCTTGCCCTTAAGAGGTTTGAGGCGCTGGGCTTGGAAGGGGTTATTGTTGGAAAAGCAATTTATGAAAAAAAGATTAATTTAAAAGAGGCTATTAAGCTGGCAGAAGAATAACAACTTCAAACCCAGGGGAGGAAAGCAATGAGAAAAAAGGGGACTATCTTACTTTTAATTCTTTTTTTCAGCTCCAGCGCCTTTGCCCAGAGT
The DNA here is from genome assembly GCA_964592965.1 of uncultured bacterium. Classification (GTDB taxonomy): domain Bacteria; phylum RBG-13-61-14; class RBG-13-61-14; order RBG-13-61-14; family DRUE01; genus CAZKMM01. The sequence continues at coordinate 4,641 of CAZQJX010000004.1, read as the reverse complement.
TTTGAAGAGCTGGTAAAAAAAGGAGATGAATATTTTCAAAAACGCTCCACCATTGAAAACTGCCTTAAAGCAATAGAATACTATGAAAAAGCCTCTCGGCTTCAGCCAGAAAATATTGAAATCCGCATAAAACTTGCCCGCCTTACTCACTGGACAGCAGGAGAGCTTGGATTAGAAACAATGGATAAACACAAAAGGATAGAGATATTTAAAATAGGTGTTCGTGCTTGCGAAGAGGTTTTAAAAATTCAGCCAAGAAATCCTTACGCACATTTTTGGAGAATGTGGAACTTGGCTGGAAAAACCGTAGCAGAAGGGGTGCTTAGAGGCGGGTATTCATTTAAAGAGGCTATTGTTGGAACCATATTTGTTGCAAGCGGAGACCTTAATTATTTTTACGGTGGGGTTTTTAGATATTGGGCAAGGGTGATTTATGAAATTCCCGGTCTTTTGGGAAGGTTTTTTCATTTTGGGCTTAAAGATTCTGTCTGGCTATATCAGCAGGCAATAAAAGTGGCACCTAATTACTTAATGAATCGCTATTGGCTGGCAGAAACTTATATAAAAATGAAAAAGAAAGACCTTGCCATCAAAGAGCTTAAAACCATTATTTCTATCCCTGCCAATAGTATCCCTGATGTTGCGGTAGAAAATGCTTATTACAAAAAGCAGGCGCAGAGATTACTTAATGAACTAACCAGATAATCTTCTTCCCTGATTTTTACTTTTCTGATTTTTAGGTTAAATTCTTGCTAATGGAGAAAAGCACGCCGATAAGGTTTGACTATCAGATTATTTTGGACATTGTTGAGCCTGGCTCTCGTGTGCTTGACCTTGGATGTGGCAATGGAGAGCTCCTTGCTTTATTAGCTGAAAAGAAAGGTACTCAAGGGCAGGGCATTGAAGTTGATGAGGAAAATATCTCTAAATGTATTGCTCGTGGAGTGAATGTCATTCAGGGAGATATTGATGAGGGTTTAGAGGATTATCAAGATGGTTCTTTTGATTATGTTATTCTTAACCAAACTCTTCAGGTGATAAAAAAACCAGATTTGGTTTTAAAAGAAATGGTGCGGGTGGGCAAAAAAGGTATTGTTGGTTTTCCCAATTTTGCCCATTTTCAGATACGGGCTCAGCTTTTTTTTAAAGGAGTAATGCCCAAAACCAAAGAGCTACCCTATGAGTGGTATAATACGCCCAATATTCATCTTTTAACCATAAAAGATTTTGAGAGGTTTTGTCAGGAATTTAAGATTAATATCATTCAGCGCCATTTTTTAGGCTCAAAAGGAGAAATCCCATCGTATCTTTTCCCTAATCTTTTTGCTAAAAACGCTATTTATGTGATCAAGCGGGCAGGTGCCTGAGAAGATGAGCAAAATCCGTGCTCTGGCTCTTATATCTGGTGGACTGGATAGTGCACTGGCGGTTAAACTAGTGAAAGAGCAGGGTGTGGAAGTTGTAGGAGTGTTTTTTATTGACCCATTTTCAAAATGGGATTTAAAAACCGCTTCTAAATCTCCAGCAGGAAAAATTGCTCAGCAGTTGGGAATAGAGCTTTTGGTTAAAGACCTGGGGGAAGAATTTATTGATATAGTCAAGAGCCCTAAATTCGGCTATGGACGCTCTGCCAACCCTTGTATTGATTGCAGAATCCTTCGGCTTAAAAAAGCCAGTGAATTAATGAGAGAAATCTCTGCCAAATTTATCATCACCGGTGAAGTTGTTGGGCAAAGACCAATGAGCCAGCGAAGAGAAATTTTAAAGCTTATTGATAAAGAAACAGGGCTGGGTGGATTAATCTTGCGACCTCTTTCCGCTAAAATCCTTAATCCGACCATACCTGAACAAAAAGGATGGGTGGAGCGTGAGAAGTTGCTGGGAATAATCGGCAGGTCACGAAAGCTTCAGTTTTATCTTGCAGAAAAATATAAATTGAGCGGATATTCCTCTCCTGCTGGCGGATGCCTTCTTACAGAAAAAGAATTTGGGAAAAAAGTTTTTGACCTTATAAAGTTTCAGCCAGATTTTGGAATTAATGATACCAAGCTTTTGAGGCTGGGAAGACATTTTCGGCTTTCTGAAGGTGCAAAATTAGTAGTGGGTAAAAATGACCGAGAAAATAAAAGGCTCATAGCACTCGCTCAGGAAGGTGATATATTGATTCACACCAATGGGATTCCCGGACCCACAGGATTAATTCGCGGGAATCCATCGCAAGAAGATGTTGAGCTGGCTTTGGGAATTGTTGCTTATTATGTGCACAAATCTCCCACTCCCAAGGTGCCTATGATTTTGATAGAAAAGCAAAAAGATAACGAAAAGATTATCAGAAGTTCAAAAGAAGCGATTGAAAGAACAATTTTAGAAGAAAAAAGAATTTAAAAATGGACCTGTGGGAAAGATATCATCGGCAGATAATCTTTCCTGAATGGGGAGAAGAGGCACAGAAAAAACTTGCCCAAAGCCGTGCTGTTTTGGTCGGCTGTGGTGCCTTAGGAAGCGGAATTGCAATGGCATTGGTGCGGAGTGGAATAGGGGAGCTAACTATCGTTGACCAAGATTTGCCCGAAATAAGTAATCTTCACCGTCAGTTCCTTTTTGATGAAGACGATGTCAAAAGAGCCGAGCCAAAAGCAATCATTGCCTGTAAAAAACTCAAAAAGGCAAACTCGCAGGTAAAATTAAAGGCAGTGCCAGAAAGGCTAGATGCTTCTAATATAGAAAAGATTTGTAAAGGAACAGATATTATTTTTGATGGCACGGATAATCTTTTAACCAGATACATAATTAATGACTTTGCAGTTAAAAACCAAATTCCTTGGATATATGGCGGTGTGATTGGAGCAAGTGGGATGATGATGCCTATTATACCCCAAAAAACTCCTTGCCTTCGCTGTCTTTTCCCTGAGCCTGAAAAAGCACTTAAAACCCCAGCAACTGCTGAACTTGGGGTGATGAATCCTGCTCCTCTTCTTCTTTCTGCTTTAGAGGTAATAGAGGGGCTAAAAATCCTTACTGGTAGGGGAAAAGTTTTTAAAGGGCTTTTTCAGTTTGACCTTTGGGAATTTAAATTTTCTACAATTGAGATAAAAATCCTTCCGCACTGCCCTTGCTGTCAAAAAGGGCAATTTGAGTTTTTAGAAAAAAATTAATTGGAGGTGCAGATTTGAAAGGCACAATGTTTGAAAAAATTTTATCCACCCATTTAGTTGAAGGGGTAGCCAAGCCTGGTAATGAAATTGGTATAAAGATTGACCAGACCCTTCTTCAAGATGCCACAGGCACAACGGCTTGTCTTGAGTTTGAAGCCATCGGAATTAAAAAAGTGAAAACTGAGCTCAGTGTAATTTATGTTGACCATAACACCCTTCAGCTCGGCTTTGAGAATATGGACGACCATCTTTTTTTGCAAAGCTGTGCCCGCAAGTTTGGAATGTATTTTTCTCGTCCTGGCAACGGTATTTGCCATCAGGTTCATTTAGAGAGATTTTCTGCTCCTGGCAAAACCTTGCTCGGTTCAGATAGCCATACTCCTACTGCAGGCGGTGCAGGTATGCTTGCTATTGGAGCTGGTGGATTGGATGTTGCCTGTGCAATGGCAGGCGAACCGTTTTATTTTCCCTGCCCAGAAGTAATTGGTATCTATTTAACCGGGAAATTGCCTGATTGGGTAAATGCCAAAGATGTAATTCTAGAGATTCTCAGGCGTCTGACTGTAAAAGGTGGCGTAGGAAAAATGCTGGAATATTTTGGTCCTGGAGTTAAAAATCTAACAGTGCCTCAACGGGCAACCATCGCCAATATGGGAACAGAAACAGGTGCAACCAGCTCCATCTTTCCTGCAGATGAAATAACCCTTTCTTTTCTAAAAAAACAAAAAAGAGAAAAAGATTTTCAACCACTTGCGCCTGAACCAGATGCTCAATACCAGCAAATAATAGAAATAGACCTTTCCCAAATTGAGCCAATGGTAGCGCTACCCTCCAGTCCAGATAAGGTTATTCCTGTAAAAGAGGCAGGAGAAATAGAGGTAGCTCAGGTGAATATCGGCAGTTGCACAAACAGCTCGTATTTTGATTTAGCTTTAGTTGCAGAGGTATTAAAGGGGAAAAGAATTGCTCCTAATGTTAGTTTGAGTATCAATCCTGGCTCTCGCCAGGTCTTAAAAATGCTTGCTGATTCAGGAGCTCTCTCCATTTTAGTAGAAGCAGGAGCAAGAATTTTTGAGCCCTGCTGTGATGGATGCATTGGTATGGGCTCAGCTCCTGCTACGGGCATAAACTCGGTGCGGACCTATAATCGTAATTTTCCCGGAAGAAGCGGCACCAAAAATGACCGAGTTTTTCTAACAAGTCCAGAAACCGCAATAGCAACTGCTTTAACAGGAAAGCTCACCGACCCTCGCCAGCTAGGTAAATATCCGAAGATAGATGAACCAGAAAGCTTTTGGGTAGATGACTCAATGCTAATTGTCCCTCAAGATGGTGAAGATATAGAACTTGTGCGCGGTCCTAATATAAAGCCCCTTCCTGATTTTGATGCTTTGCCAGAAAGCGCAGAAATGACGGTTTTGATCAAGCTAAAAGATAATATTTCCACTGATGATATTCTTCCCGGAGGAGCAAAAGTCCTGCCTTT
>CAZQJX010000003.1:43004-44341 GCA_964592965.1 uncultured bacterium | reverse complement strand
CCAAAAAATCCTTCCTCCTTCTGCACCAAAAAACTCTCCCTGCAAAGCCTCTTTCCCAATGAAAGCCCAGAAAATGAATTATTATCTTCTGGCTCTGCCAGAAGAAGCTCGCCTTGTGAGTTATATATAGCAATGCGAAATGGACTTTCCCAGACCTTCACGCAGAGCTTGGAAGTGCACAGAGAAATAATATTATTTTGAAAATCTGTTTTGATTTTTATCTTGCCAGCTTTTGAAAGAGGCATTTTTCCCAAACCTGCCTGAATGTGCACAAGCTCAGGCTCAACAAAGCTGATTTTCATCCAGCCCTGCTCACCGCTGATGGTTTCAACTAAAAAATTCACCTGCTCTGATTGCGGATAAAAACTTACCACTCTTTTAATTCTGCTAGTAGGGTTTTTGCGGGCATATCTTTCTGCTTGGTCTAATTTTTTCTGCCACTTCCAGTTGTCATAAAGTTTAATAACACTTATATCTGCAAGATGAAGTAATTTCAGACGCACATTTTGTTTGATTGATTCTGCTCGGCTCAGTCCCGGATACTGCTTGGTGCGGGAACTAAGAGATAAGGCTAAAATCAAGCAAAGAGCTAATCGGCAAAGTTGCTTTTTTCTATTTGTCATATTTTCTTTGCCAGCTTATTTTTTTCTTTCCGCTTGATAAAAAGCTCCACCTCTACCAGACCATTTTTAGCCGAGCTTTTCTTTTTTACCGCCAACACCAACCAATACCACCTCTTTCCAATCGCTAGGAACTTTTCATTGCAAAATCGTTTTTCCATTATAAAGAAAAATAAAATATTCACAAATTTTTTCTGGGATTTTTTAATGCCCAAAAATTGGTCTTTAGCTGATAGTAATAAGAGGCTTTTTGGAATTGATTAAATAGCTAAAAACTCTGGGCTCAAATCCTGCCAAGTGGGCAAGTGCCCGTAAAAACTTACCGAGAGAGTGGCTGTTATGAACAAATCGGTATTGAGGGCTAATTTTTAAAGAAAAGCTTGAAGACCAATTTTCACTAGGTCTTTTGGAATAAAACAAATCCACACTACAAAAACACCTAAACTTTCTTATCAATTATAAAGGTGAGGGAAATATTAATCAGCAAAGACATAAGCCATAAAGAAATTTCTTTCACAAAACTTTTAAATGCACCTAGCCTTTTTGCGTTTAAAAAGGAAGCGTATCATTCATCTGCAAAAATCAAGGTTTGAACACGCCAGTCAATCCGGCTTGTAAAATTAATCCACTGTAATCAATATCTCCCAAGCTTGCAGAGTAATAACCAAGCTCTGCGAGAATGCCGATGTGTTTGCCTAAAAGATAGTTCATTCCACC
>CAZQJX010000003.1:0-42904 GCA_964592965.1 uncultured bacterium | reverse complement strand
AACCAAGCTCTGCGAGAATGCCGATGTGTTTGCCTAAAAGATAGTTCATTCCACCGCCAATCCACAGGACCAGACCAGACTCGGATTCACCATTGCTAGTTGAACCGAGCCCGAGGCAGGCACCGGCATATGGGTAGAAATTTTTGTCAGCAAAATTATCAAATGCCCAGATAACTTTTCCAGATAGTCCTAAATCAGTTGAATCAACTCCATCGCTGATGCTGTTGTAATAAAGTACTCCACCTACACCAAGATGATTAATCACAAAATAAACTCCACTGCCAGCAAGGCTGAGAGAAGTATAATCAAGATCTCCTGAAAAAGACTGCACCGAGGCAGTGCCAGTTATCCATAAATTGCCTTTTGAGGCGGCATTTTTGGCTGTTTTCTTGGTGGCAGAAATAGCGAATGCAACCAAAACTACTAAAATCAAACTTAATACTTTTTTCATCGCTACTCACCTCCTTGTTGTTTTTCCATATATTAACAAAATTTTTTCCCAAGTCAATTTTAATTGAATGCGATTTTTTTAGAATTTTTGTTGACACAAAGTTAGAATTATGATTAACTAATTTTTTAACAAAAACAAAAAGGAGGGGTAGAAATGGCTACATTTCCTGAAAATATCTCAGTAAAAGATTTTTTCCTTAACGAGGTTCCTAAGCTTTTTGAAGAAGGAGTCAAGCAGGTTGATACTTCGGCGCTGGCTGGGGAAGAATTTACTATTCAGTTCAATATTACTGGCGAAGGCGGTGGTAATTATGCTTTAAAAATCACTGATGGAAAAAATCTGGAAATTATTGAAGGTGGAATAGAAACTCCCAATGTTTTGATTGAGCTGAGCGAGAAAGATTGGAGAGATTCTATTACTGGTAAAGTTCCTGGCGTTATGGACCAATTCACTAACATTGAGCAGGTTGGTGGAACAAAAGACCAGCTTAATACCATTAAGAACCTAAAAGGCTGTTTAAACCTTGAGTTAAATCGCCCTGATGGAAGTCAATACAAGGTCAAAATGGTATTTAATGGCTCGGAAACCCCATCAGCTACTTTAAGAATGGCTCTTGATGATTACATTAAAATGGTGAAAAAAGAAGCCACAGGTCAGGACCTGTTTATGGCAGGAAAAATGAGCTTTGATGGCGATGTTACCTTCCTGCTCCAGCTACAAAATGTAATTGGTTGATTAGTTTTGAAGATAAAAAAATCAGCTCGCGAAAAAATCTGAATAGTTGACAACAGCGAATTGAACTATTTTTTAATCTCCACCAGCTCATTTATTCTGGCAAAAAAGATTTTACTGCTAATAGAATGATTGGGAAATAATTTTTCCAAAGCTCTACGATATATTTCCATTTGTCCTTTGTATCTATTGATGTGGGTTGAAATAGTTTCTTGGCTCAGGTGGTCGGTTTTTAAATCAACCATCTCAAGCTGATTAGCTGAATGGCGGAAAAGAAGGTCTATTTTTCCTTTGTAAAAAACACCATCCAGCTCAATAAAGAAAGGAACTTCCTGCCAACAAGCAAGGTTTTGGATTTTATCAATAAGCTCGCACTGCCAAAGATTCTTAATCAGCTCCATAATTTCTTCTCTTTTCTCACTGAGAGAAGGATTTTCAGAAATTAGTCTATCAGCGAGAGCGAGAGCTACCTTCACAGAGCTTCTACCAGCTATCTCAACAACCTTATGAATTAAACTGCCTAAATCCAGTGCTTGCAATCGCTCGGTGCTGTAAGGTATTTTTTCTTCAAATTCTATCAGTTCGCTGGGAGATTTTATCTCTTTGTATTCAGAAGCTATGTTAATCACTTCGCTCCGCTTTTCTTCAAATTCCCGAACCTGTTTTTCAAGCTGGGTTGATTGAGGGGAAAGATTAATGAAATCTACAAAAGCCCGCATCTGCTCAATGGTTCTATATTTTCTGAGCTCGCTAGCTGGCTTTCTTAAAATGCATTTGGATTTGCTTTGTTTATCTTCTTTTGAGATGCCTTCTTTAATAATTTCTAAATAGGTATTTCTGCCATTCCAGAGGTTTTTGGGGTCAGGAATTACCAGATACTGCTTGGCACGAGTGCAGGCAACATATAAAAGCCTGATTTGCTCTGCTTCATTGTATTTCTCTTCTTCTTCACTCAGCTCATCAAATCCTGAGGACTTTAACCTTTTTTTATAAAACACCTCTATCCTTTCCCTTTTCCAGTCTTTAATAATAAAGTTTTCTTCTGAACTCTTTATCTGGTTGGATAAATTAGCGAGAATAACAATTGGAAATTCCAACCCCTTTGCCTTGTGAAAAGTCATCAACTTGATGGTGTTTTCTGCATCGACAGCAACAATCTCTGCTTCTTTTGCCTCACCAGCGCTTACTTTCTCCAGCCAATAGATAAAATCATCTAGGTCTGCCTCTCCCAGTTTTTCAAATTCGCAGGCTAAATTTTTCATCCGTTCAATGTTCAAAAGAATCTGGTTAAAATAAGGATGCAGTTTTCTTATCTGTTTTAGTTTAATATGAGAAGCAATCTGATTGATTAATTCTACAATAGGAAGCCTCTCCACCTGATTATAAAGATGTCGCAGAAAATCATAAGCTTCAGCAATAGTTGGGAATCTTTCTCTATCTGGGAAATGCTCAAGCCACCTCCAGCTACCACCAGCTTTTTTGAACTCAAAAAGCTCAAAATCACTTACGCCGAAATAAAAAGAGCGGAGAGCTCCAACCAGAGATGCTTCATCATAAGGATTGCTCAATGCTTTTAAAATAAAACAAATTCCCTTTACTTCTTCCCTTGCGTTAAATGCTTCTCCTGAAACGGTTTCAAAAGGAAGGTTTCGTCTTTTCAGCTCGGCTTCAACAAAAGATATATATTTGTGTCTCGGATATAAAATAGCGAAATCGCTGTAGCGGACATCTCTTTTTTCCCATTTGGTTTGGTCTTTTTCAAAAATTTGAATTTTGTTAGCTACTGCCCATTGGATAAAATCAGCAATTGCTCGTGCCTCTAATTGTCTGATGTCATCAGTTCTATATCCATGCGCCCCGCTAGGAGCTATATCAGGCTCCTCTTCCAAATCAATTATAATTACAGACCTGTCTAAAAGCTGGTTTGAAAGAGAATAATCTACAGTGTGAGAAAGCTCTTGATAAGCAGGTTGCAAAGGGGTATCTTCATCACCGAATTTCTCTTTAAAGGTATCATTCACCCATTTAATCAGGCTCTTATGAGAACGAAAGTTTTGTGGTAAAAACCGTAAATCCGCCTGCTTTTTTTCGTCTAAAATGTTCTTCACCGCCTGGTATATCCTTAAATCAGCACGCCGGAAATGGTAAATTGATTGCTTGGGGTCGCCAACCAAAAATAATTTCCCGCTCTCAAGCTCCACATCTTTCCAGCTATCAGCAAACTTATCTTTTTTCTCTGCCAAAAAGAAAATCACCTCTACCTGAAGCGGGTCAGTATCTTGAAATTCATCAACCAAGATATAGCGGAAGCGATTTTTAAAATATGCTCTTACTTCTTTGTTATCTCTTAAAAGATTCCTTGCCCTTAAAAGAAGGTCTTGAAAATCTAAAACCTCATTGGTTAATTTCCTGATTTCAAGATGGTCAAAAAATTCCCTTGCCAGAAAAACTATCTTTTGAAAAAGGGCATTCCGAGCATTATAAATAATAGCCAAAAAATGGTCATAAGCTTCTATTATCTTCAACTTTTTTTGTATGGTGCTCTCAGTTTTCACCCTTTTAAGACCTTTTAGTAAATTATTGCGCCTATTTATTATCCTTTTCAGCTCCTTTTGGTAAATCGCCCGCTTTAATCTTTCTTCTTCATTGGCACAGCTTTCAAGAAATAAATAAAATTCTTTAAGCTCATCTTCAGATGTATTCTGGCAAAGCACCTTGATTTGCTGATATGCTTCTTCAACGCTCAGAGACTTTTCTTTTAACCAATTTTCATAGTTTGCTTCAAAAAGGTCTCTATCTTCATAAAACCTTTGAGCAAATGTTTTGATTATATCATTGGTAATTCCTGCCTGACGAAGTTCCCTGAATATTTCCCTGTGCTCAACTAAGCTCTTTTCAAGCCACTCTTCCCAAGCCTGCTCGAAAAACTCTGCTGATTGAGCCTCGTCCATCACCTGAAATTCAGGTGATACACCTGCTTCAACAGAACGGAGGCGAAGCAGACGGGCACAGAAAGAATGAATGGTGGATATCTCTGCCTGCTCAAAATCACTCAAAGCCTGTTTAAAAACTTGAAGTCTTTGAGAAGAAATCTTTTTAGAGTTAATCTTTTCCTGTAGGCACTGGCGAAGGCGGTTTTTGAGCTCACTGGCAGCTTTCTCTGTAAAAGTAACCGCTACCAGCTGGCGCATCTGTAGCTCTTTATCTTGTTCAATAAGTGCCAGAATTCTATCCAAAAGGCTACTGGTCTTGCCTGTGCCTGCGCTGGCTTCAACTAAAAGATTTAAATCCTTTCTTGCAAGAGTTTTTTTATCCAGCTCTTTCATTTTTGAACCAGTGGTTTCAAAATGTTTTGTATATCTTTTAAATCTTGTTCCAAATCTTCAATAAAAGAATTTTTTTCTTTTCTTGCATATTCATTGGTGTTTGCCAGGCATAAATTTGAATATTTGCAGTATTCACAATAGCCATTATAGCTATTATCAGGTTTTGGGATAAAAATTCCTTTTTCAATGCCCTGTTTCATTCTTAAAAGGGCTTTTTGCAGTTGCTGGGTGAAGATATCCAAATCCTCTCCTAGCAAAGAGATTTTTACCGGCTCCAAAAGCTCATCCTTCTTTAAGCCAATAAACTGGGCAGAAATTTTATCTGGAGAAATGCCTTCTTTGTTTACAACACTTATAAGATAAATCACCAACTGCATAAGATTAAGTGGCTTTTTTTCATAGTCATTCAAAGGAGAAGCTTTATAATCAACCACCAAAGCTTCTGCCACCTGTCTGCGAACTAGCTCTTTATCCATTCGGTCAATTCTTCCGCTTAAAATTACCGATTCACCTGTATCAAGGATAAAATTTTGCCGGAAAGGAATTTCTGTTTCCCAATCGCTTAAGCGGGGAATAATGTGCTCATAATAATTTTCTAAATAAAACCGGAGCTCTCTCAGCTCTTCTTCAGGAAGATATTTATAATTGGGAATTGCGTCTGCTAGTATCTCGGCTCCTTTTTCTGTAAGAAGATTGAGCAGAGCTTTCCGATACTCCTCAGCATTTAGCTTTTTACCTTTAAGGCTCTCAAAAAGCTTTTGAAGAACTTGATGCAATAAATTCCCTTCTTCTAAACCGCTTGGTGTCCAGACAAATTCTGGCTCTTCCACAACCGAAACCTCCAGCACCTCTGATAGAAAATATCTAAAAGGACATTCAAGATAATTCTTTAATTTGCTATGGCTGACTTTTTGACCAATTATGGAAAATCTATCCGCAGAATACTTATCCACAACCGATAAATTCCCGCTGTAAATGCCAAAAGAATTATCTATCCAGCGGTCGTAAAATACATTTAAAGCCCTTTTCAGGTCTTGATTTTTAAGGAGATGCCCACCGAGCTTAAGAATGTTATTTTCATTAAGATTACCTGCCTCAAAATCGTCTTTATCAAGAGCGAGCTCTGAAAAAGGATATGCAAAATCATCAAGCCCAACCCATCTTATCCATTCAAAACCTTCTACTGACTTTTTTGTATCCTCATAGTTAATCGGTTTTCCTGCCTGCGTTCTCTCAATGGCATCAGCAAGAAGATAACTTATCACCTGCGGTCTGCCATCAATTAAGCTCAACCAGCAAGAGGTAATGACCAGATACTCCTCTGCCTGCTGACAGGCAAGATAAAATAAAAGCCTTTCTTCCTTAGGAAGGTCTCGTTTTAAAGCCAGCTTGGTTTTTCCCTTAAGAAGCTGATTAATTTGCTCACGCTCGTCATCTAAAAGAAGCGGGCTTTCATTGATTTTAAGAGGAAAGCTTCCTTCATACAGACCAGGAATAATAACCGCCCGAAAGCGCGCACCACGAGCATTCATCAGCTCGCTTAGGCATACCCCGCCTTGAGAATATTCGCCGAATTTAATGGTCAGGCTTTGTATGCCCATCTCAATCAGGCGAGAAAAAATCTCAAAATCAGCATCTATGACAAAAGAATCCAAAGAAGCAATGGTTTCAATAAAATTATCAAAAATGGTTTGCAGGTGATTTTCTTTAGCTTTCTGTTGGTCTTGGTTAAATTCTTCAGCGAGGTTTTGGGGCAGGAAATCAAAATCTATCCATTTTTGCACAAGCTCTTTTAAATACTCTGCCTGTTCTTTAAGGTTATTTTTGGCTTGCAAAGCCTCAAGGTCAGTAATAAGTTCGCTGACCACTCGTGAAAGCAGGTTTGTGGCATCAATTTTTCTTTTAATCAGTTCTTCTTTTATTTGTTCCTGCTCTGTCTCTTTTTCCTGCCATTTTTTCAATTCTTTCTGTAAGGTTTCTGTGTAGTCATTCAGAGCTTTTTCCCATTCGCTTTTTCTTCCTTTTACTATGCGTGCTTCTTGGCTTATTAAATCAAAAAGAGTAGTGAGGGCTTTTTCTTCTTCTGACAGGTTTGGTTTTTTACAAGCCCTGCTTTTTAAAAACTTAACAATAGTTTTTCGGGAATAATCATCCTCTATGATTTTCAAGAGCCTGATTATGGCTTGAAAGCAGGGCAATTCAAGCACAGGCTTGCCACCTTCAAGGTAATAAGGAATCTTATAACGATTAAAGGCGCTTTCCAAAACCCTACGATAATTATTGAAATCCCTGACCAAAACACCTATTTCTTCAAATTTAACTCCTTGATGAATTAACCTGAAAATCTCTCGGCAAATCTCCTCTGCCTCCCTTTCTATACTAGGAGCGAAAACTATTCTTAATGTTAAATCATCTTTTAATACTCTTTTTTTGGGATTTGATTGAGAAAGATTGGTGAGAAAAATTTTTAAATTGCTTTTGCCAAAGCGGGACTTTAGCTTTAGGTTTTGAGCTTTAAGCTCGCTGGTGTAAAAATCCTTTGCCCACTTGGCAAAAGCATTGAAAAACGGATTTTCAGGAAAAATCATAAAAATCTTCAGCTGACAATGCTGGGAAAGAGATTTAATCAGCTCCTTTTGAATCGCTGTGTAATCATAAAACCCGTAAACAAAAAGAACGCCTGAATTAAAAACCTGCTTAAATTTGCCTGCACACTCAATTGCTATTAAAAACCTCTGCCAGTCCTGCTCAAATCCATTTAGCTCTGCATCTATTTCATCAATGATTTTAAAAACCTCTCTGACTTTTCCAGACGAATCTATTTCATCAATCTTTTCTTTTAAATGCTCATAGGTTTCATTCATTATTAATCCATCTTTAAGGTCTCTTCGCACTGCTAAAACATCTGCGAGAAGTCCTTTTGTCTGCTTTACATTCCAAAAATACCCTCTATCTAGATTTTTAATGATTTTTTCAGCCACAAGATATATTGCCAAAGAATCCACGCTCGGACGATACTGCGGAAAAGGCTCGGTATAGTAAAGCCTTTCAACGAGGTCAGGAAAAATTATAAAGTGGATATTTATGGCTTTCTTGTCTTGGGCAAGCTCGCCATAAACCCTTCTTTCAAGATACCTGGCGAGAAGCCTTGAGCCCACCAGCACCCAGACTGGTTGGAGAGGGTCTTTAGCCTTTTCTCTTTTGATTTCCTCAATCAGCTTCTGCTCCAGCTCTTCCCAGCCCGAAGCTGTGTATAAAATATGCTCCATCGTTTTTAATTATAGCTGAAACTTATGACAGAACTGGTCAATACTAGCTGACTTCTCCACCTGAACCCAGCACCTCTAAAATGCGCTTAATCTTATCATTGGCATCCCGAAGCCTTTTGGAAAGAGTTTGAACAAAAAACTTATAAATTTTTGCTGAAAGGGAATCGCTGGCTTTAAGAAGGATTTCAAAATCTGGCTTGGATATGGTAAGAGCAACCACCTCTCCCACCGCCCTTGCGCTGGCAGAGCGAGGAGCATTATCAATCAGGCTCATCTCTCCAAAATAATCTCCAGCTTTGAGCTTGGCTAAAACCTCTTCTCTTCCTTCAGATATCTCTTTGTAAATTTCCACCTCTCCCTTCAAAATAATGTAAAACTTATCTCCAGGCTCACCCTCTTTAAAAATAACTTCTCCAGGATTAAATTTCTCTTTTAAGCAAATCTCTGCCACTTCTCCCAGCTCAAGCGGTCCTAGTTCGCTAAAAAGAGGAATCTGGCTGATGAGCTCTAGGTCTTCACGCTTTTTCCTCTGTGTGGTTAAAGGCTTTCTCTCCTCACCGTAAAGAGCTCTCAATAAATCCCTTTTGATTTTTTCTTTCTCCTCAGTATCAAGGGGCTTACTGATTCTCCTTACCCAAGCAAGAAAACGCAGGTATTCTTCGGTTCGGTCTTCTTTTTCTAATTCTTCAAAAAATCTGCTCAACCTGCTTCGGTCAACTATACTGATTGGCTCAAAAATGATGCCCATACCAGGCTCCAGTCCTCCGGATTTAGCAGATGCGGTATTAATCCTTACCACCTCTCCTTTAAGCTCAATTTTTTCTTCTAATCTTGGGTCATCGATAACCGCTGTGATTTTTGCGCCTTTAGGAAGGGGCTGGTCAGTTTTTATATAAATACGGTCTTTGTCCAGCTCAAGAATATATCGTGAATATACCTTTCCCTCTTCTTTTCCTTCAGGGAAGATTTTAATTGAAACACCTACTGCTTCTCCCCTGATTGGTTTTTTATCTTCTGGCACCTCCCGCCCCCTTTAGTTTTAAAGTATATCATATTTAGAGATAAGGTGTCTATACTTTGATTGAATTTCCCTTTATAAGGGGTTAGAATATATAAATAATTCGGTAAAAAAGATGCGTGAGACAGCCAGATTAGAAGAGCGCTTTGGACCAAATTCTGTGGGTCTGGTAAAGACCCAATACTATACCTTTGCTCATCCTCCCAATGAGATGGTCTTGGAAAGTGGCGAAAGGCTTGGTCCTATTACCCTTGCTTATGAAACCTATGGACAGCTCAATGAAAAGAAAAGTAATGCGATATTAATCTGCCATGCTTTGAGCGGTGATGCCCATGTTGCTGGGTATCACACTCCCCAAGACCGCAAACCTGGCTGGTGGGATTTTATGGTGGGTCCTGGCAAGCCGTTTGATACTAACAAATATTTTGTTATCTGTTCCAATGTTATTGGCGGTTGTAAGGGCTCTACAGGTCCCAGCTCCATTAATCCTAAAACAGGTAAGCCCTATGGACTGGAATTTCCTGTAGTCACCATTGGCGATATGGTAGAGGCTCAGCGCTATCTCATTGACCATCTTGGCGTTGAAAGGCTTTTAAATGTCGTAGGTGGCTCTATGGGCGGTATGCAGGCGCTGGAGTGGGCAATTCGCTTTCCTGACCGAGTAAAAACCGCAACTTTGATTGCCACCTCTGCTCGGCTCAGTGCTCAGGGAATTGCTTTTAACGAAGTGAGCAGAAGAGCAATAATGATGGACCCAAAATGGAATGGTGGAAATTATTATGAGACCGGAGAGAAACCAAATGCCGGGCTGGCACTAGCGAGAATGATTGCTCACATAACCTACTTGAGCGAAGAGGCGCTTCACAGAAAATTCGGTCGCAAGCTTAAAGATAGAGAAAAATACGGATATAACTTCAGCACCGAGTTTCAGGTGGAGAGCTATCTTCACTATCAGGGGGATGCTTTTATCAGGCGTTTTGATGCCAACTCTTATCTTTACATAACCAAAGCCATAGATTATTTTGATGTGACCAAAGGCGGTCAGCTTACTCTGGAAGAGGCGCTGAGACCAGCTAAGGCAAAATTCCTTATCCTCTCCTTTAGCTCTGATTGGCTTTATCCTAGCAAAGATTCTAAAGAAATCGTCCGCGCTCTTAAAAAGAACAATCTGGAAGTTACCTACTGCGAAATAAAATCTGACTATGGGCACGATTCCTTCCTTATCCGAAACCCCACGATGGAAAAAATGATTACTGATTTTCTTGCCAAGAATCTGGAAGAATAATCTTTTATGCTCAAAGCTTCCTATTGATTAAAAATTTTAATAAATTTTAATTTTTTTCTTGACAAATTTAATAAAAAGTGTTTAAATTTAACAAAATTTAAACTAAATTAAGCTAAATTAAGTTAAATTTAAATTAAACTTCAAACCCTAAAGAAAGGGGAAACAGATGAAGCAGGCAACATTGAAAGGGGCAGGCTGGCAGGTGGCAATGGAGCAGATTAATCGCCTTGCGCTCAAAATGGACGCTGAGCAGTTCTTTGATTTTCTGGAAAATTTCATTGACCAGGCAAGGGAAATTCTCAACCAGATTCCAGACCCAAAGCTTAAAGCCAGCTTACGAGAAAGCTATGAGATGGTTATTGACTATGCTCTTGAGCTTAAACTCAGCCAGCTGTGCAGGACAGAAAAGGAGGCAAAGGCGGGCTAAATTTCAATTACCTCAAATTCTGTGCTTCCTAAGCCTATCTTCTCAGCCAGTGAAAGATAGGCGATTTCATAAGGGGCTTTTCCGTATAATTTGGGCTCCATCTCCTTAAGGAGATGAAATCCAAACCAATCCAAAGCAAGCGGGTCTGTGCCTGCAAAAATTCCTTTTCCTTTGGCTTTCTTCCCACCGTGCCTTACTTCATTGGCATTGATGAGGGTGGTGCGAAAATCAACAATAAAAAGCTGGCAAGAAGCCAGCTGATTGACCGCAACAATTGCCTGTTCCAAAAGACCCCTACGCTGAAAATGCACCCTGAAGCGCTCCTTTCGGTCAAGATATCCAAACTGATTTTTAAGCGCACCTGTAAGCTGAACATTTATATGCGACTTAAGAACAGCAAGAGAGATAATATAATCGCATTGAAGAGGAATTCGGCTTATTCGGAGAGTGTTTCCAAAGCAGGTGGACATTTTTTCCATTTTCTCTTTATAAAAGTCAAAAAATTTGATACCTTCCTTTTCTGCTATTTTAGCCAGCTCGTGGCTTTTGATAGTCTGGCTCGGTCGCAAAAGGTCAGCAGCGCTGGCGTCCCCTGCCCAAAGCTCAACTTTATCTTTTAAGAGCTGAATCAGGGTTTGGAAAAGCTCAGGGTCAGTTGTGGTTGGATAGGGCTCTGCGGAAACGATATTCGGCTTTAAAAGCACCCTTCCCTTAATGTCTTTTTCAAAAATCTCAAGGATTTTTTCTAAAAAATCTTTAAGCGAGCTCTTATGCGAAAAATAAATTTTGCTCTTCATCTTCTTTATTATGCAGGAAAAATCCTTTTAGCTTCAAATTGAATCTTAAAAATGATAAAATTTGCAAGTAAAATGTTGACGCTGAGCGGTTTGATTATTAAAATTTAGAAAATGAAAAATTTAAGAAGATATGAAAGGATAGAATATCCTTTAAAGGTTGCCTGTTTGACAAATTTCCAGATTTTTGAGACCAAAACGAGAAATTTCTCTTTACAAGGAGCTTGCCTTTTTTCTCCAGTTGAGTTTGAGCCTGGCGAAGATTTAAGTCTTATTTTTAAATTGCCTGTTAAAAAGATGTTTGCGGTTCCTGCTCAGGTGGTTTGGAGCAAAAGGATAAAAAGCTCAGAGCCGTATGGGTATCAAATTGGGGTTGAATATATTTGTCTTCCTTCTCCTTATAGAAGGGAGTTAGAAACTTTAATCAAAAAGCTTGGGTCTTAAAAAGCAGGAAGAATGCCGAGGTCAGTTTTAATCATAGATGATGACCCCAAGGTAAGGCAAGAGGTTAAGCAGGTGCTTAATCAGGCGGGTATTTTTGACCAGTATTATGAAGCATCGGATGGTATTGAGGGGTTTAAAATTTTGCTAAACAAAAATGTTGATTTAATCCTCTGTGATGTAATGATGCCTGGAATGGACGGGTTTAAATTTTTAAGTATGAAGCGAGCTCGTCCTGAGTTTAATGATATTCCTGTAATTATGCTTACCGGTGCAGATGATGCCAAGCTTAAAGTAAAGGGTCTGGAGCAGGGAGCAAGCGACTATATCACCAAGCCATTTGACCCAGGGGAGCTAATTGCTCGTGTTAAGGTTCATTATAAGATTAAGGCTCTTCAAGAAGAGCTTAGAGCTACTAATCGTCGGCTTGAGGAGCTCTCTAACACAGACGGTCTTACCAAGCTTTACAACCGCAGATATTTTATGGAGCTACTTGAGCTGGAATTCCAGCGAGCCCAGCGCTATCAATCTAAGTTCGCCTTTGTTATGATAGATATTGACCACTTCAAAAAATTCAATGATACCTATGGCCATCTGCTCGGCGACAAAATCCTTTATGAAATTGCCCAGATTCTTCGGGAAAACCTCAGGGTAAATGATGTTGTGGGCAGATATGGTGGAGAAGAATTTGCGCTTTTTATGCCAGAAACCGACCTTCAGGGCGCTTTGGTAGTTGCAGAGAGGTATCGCAAGCGCGTGGAAGATTTTGTTCTTGTGGAAGGAGATAAAAAGCTTAAAGTCACAATCAGCCTTGGTGTTGCCTGCTATCCCCATCCCGCCATCCACTCGGTTGACGATTTGATTCGTCTTGCAGATAATGCTCTTTATAAAGCAAAAAGAAATGGAAGAAACCGAGTGGAAGTAGCTGATTAAAAACTTCAATAAAAGGAGGGGCAAATGTTTGAAGGGGCAATGGTAGCTTTAATTACGCCTTTTCGTGATGGCAAGGTTGATGAGCCGGCACTTCGCAAGCTGGTGGAATTCCAGATTGAAAACGGAACTGATGCTATTGTTCCCTGCGGAACCACTGGTGAAAGCGCTACTTTAAGCTATGAGGAGCACGAAGAAGTAATAAAAATTGTCATTGATGCGGTAAATAAAAGGGTGCCGGTAATTGCCGGCACAGGCTCCAACTCCACAAGAGAGGCAATAGAGCTTACCGAGTTTGCCAAAAAAGCAGGAGCAGACGGAGCGCTTTTGATCACTCCTTATTATAACCGACCCACTCAAGAAGGGCTTTACCAGCATTTTAAAAAGGTAGCAGAGGCAGTAGATATACCTATTGTGCTTTACAATGTTCCTAGCCGAACAGGGGTTAATATGCTTCCTGAGACAGTTGCCAGATTGAGCGAGATAGAAAACATCGTTGGTCTTAAGGATGCAGCTGGTAATCTTCGCCAGACAGCAGAGACCATTATGCTCTGTCAGGGAAGAATTCGGGTGTTTTCTGGAGATGACCACCTACTTCTTCCTATTCTCTCCATTGGTGGATATGGCGGAATCTGTGTGGTCAATAATGTTGCACCTAAACTAACTGCTGAGTTATGGGATGCTTGGAAAGCAGGGGATGTGGAGAGGGCAAGAGAAATTCATTATAAGCTTCATATTCTCAACCGCCACCTTTATGTTGAGACCAATCCCATTCCAATTAAATGGGCGGTTCATCGGCTTGGCTTAATCAGCGATGAAATTCGTCTGCCCCTGACTCCTCTCAGCGAAAAATACCGACCCCAGCTTGAACAAGCTATGAAGGAGGTGGGGTTAATTGAGTGAGAGGGTAAAAGTAGCGGTTGCAGGTGCCTGCGGTAGAATGGGAAAGGAAATAATCAAGGCTATTTTTGAAGACCCTGAGGTGGAGCTTGCCAGCGCTTTTGAGCGAAAAGACCATCCCCAAATAGGAACAGATGCAGGACAGGTAGCAGGCGTGGGTGAGCTTGGAGTCAAAATTATTGATGATGCAAGCTCTGCCATTGCTCAGGCAGAGATTCTAATTGATTTCACCTATCCTGCTCCTACCATTGAACATTTAGAGATATGTGCTGAAAAAGGAAAAGGAGCTGTGGTTGGAACAACTGGGCTGAGTGAAGTCCAAAAAGAGCGGTTGAAATCTTTAGCGGAAAAAATTCCTATACTTTATTCTCCCAATATGAGTGTTGGGGTTAATCTTCTTTTTGCTCTGGTAAGAAAAGCCTGTGAGGTTTTGGGCAGAGATTATGACCTTGAGATAATAGAGGCGCATCATCGCTTAAAAAAAGATGCTCCTAGCGGAACCGCTCTTCGCTTGGCAGAAATACTGGCAGAGGTGCGTGGCTGGGAGCTGAACAAAGTTGCCTGCTATAAGCGAGAAGGAGCGATTGGAGAAAGACCAAAAGAACAAATCGGCATACAAACGATAAGAGCAGGTGATATTGTTGGTGAACACACGGTTTTATTTGCCACCACAGGCGAAAGGATAGAGCTCACTCATAAAGCATCATCTCGCCAGACCTTTGCCAGAGGAGCTCTCCGTGCAGTAAAATGGCTTAAAGGCAAGCCCAAGGGACTTTACTCAATGCAGGAGTGTCTGGGAATCAGATGAAGAAGGCGTTTATATTTTTTACCCTGATCGGGGTTTTTTGCCCGCTGGCATATGCTCAGAAAGAAAATAGATATCAATTGGAATATGCGCCTTCAAAAGAAGTTTATGTTTATCATCATTATCTTTTGGGGCAGATTGAAGAAAAGGGGGAGAGCCGAGCTATTCATCTTCAATTTCTCCACAAATGGAATCTGAGCAAGGCGCAAGAAAATAGGTATCTTTTGAAAGAATGGGGAGAAAGATATCAGGGCACAAGCTTTGATTTAAGCCAGCTTGGTCTTCCCTGCCCGGGAGAAAGGGTGGAGAGAATAATTGACCGCTGGGGAAGAGTGGATAAGGTTTTAAGGTATCCAGCTGGACATCGCTACTATTTAAACCTTTTGGTCTTTCCTGACCACCCGATTCCTGTGGGCAAAAGCTGGGAGTATCCTTATAAAATTAATTTTGAGCTTTTTGGAAGGTCAATTCCTGGGAGCTGTAAAATCATCTACACCCTAGATAAGGTCCTCAACTATAAGAAACATTTCTGCGCCAAGATATTAATTGAAGCCAAATGTCAAGCAGGTGCTGAAAATCAGCCTAGTATTAATATGTTCTGGAAGGGCAAGGCTTTTTTTGCCATTGATGAGAAGCGCGAGATAGATTACAAATTAAAAGTCAGCTGGATTAAAATCAATCCTGAAGAAAACTATAAAGAGGCGCTGAATATTGAGCTATATTCCTTGTTAGAAGAATAAAGGCTTTAGGCGCTTTTTCTTTTCGGCTCTTTAATCGGTATAATCTCAACTTCAGGTTTGCCAAAGATAAGGGCTTTTCCAAGAAGATTGATTATCCTTTTAAGCTGATTTTGCGGAAAGGAAAAAGCAAGCTGTTTTAATCTTCCTTTTTTATCTTGAGTAAATTTCTTAAGCTCTATTTTAGCTGAGCTTATCTTTAGTTGATAAAAAGGCTTGCCTGTGCTCTGAAAAAATGCCTCTTCTAAAACTGAGTCGTAATCAATAAGCTCCATTTCTCCAAGCT
The DNA here is from genome assembly GCA_964592965.1 of uncultured bacterium. Taxonomy (GTDB): domain Bacteria; phylum RBG-13-61-14; class RBG-13-61-14; order RBG-13-61-14; family DRUE01; genus CAZKMM01. Next base: position 27,503 of record CAZQJX010000003.1, on the reverse strand, counting down.
CTTCCATCTGATTCAAAAAATAAACACAACCCTTAAAATCAAAAAGCCCAGCAAAATGCTCTTTATCCAGCGAAATGATTATGCTTTTTAAAAGATACCTTCCTTCTAGTCTCGCCTTTACCTCTAGCCGAATATAAAAAGCTCCTTTGTGGAGTTCTATAATAATGGGCTGTGAAGAAATAATTTCTGTTGGGGCATTCTGAGCGCTCATCAAAAGATTTAATCGGAAGATTAGAGAGAAAATTAATGGATTAAATCACTACCATTTCCTTTCCAGCCGCCGGCATCAACTTTTTCATTGCGAAGGTCTCGGTCATCATTAATTGCCCAGTAGTCCAGAGCAGGGTCTTGGTCAATATTGCTTACCGCAATGCAGGTAAATCCTTCTTTGGTTGAAGGAATTCCTTCAGGCAGATTATCTATTTGAATCACGCCGGGAAGAATACTCTGGTCAAGGATATAAGTATAGCGATTTCTTCCTGCAATGGGCACGAATTTTATTTTATCAAACGCGTCTTCCCCGCCAGCAAATGTATCAAAATCGCTGAAATAAATTAGCTGACAGTTATGAACCGCTGCCAGATTTGCCTTTGCCTCTGCCTGCCAAGCGCGGGAGCGAAACTTCATAAAATTAGGTATGGCAATAGCAGAGAGAATACCGATGATAACTACCACAATCATAATCTCAATCAGGGTGAAACCTCTGTTCTTTGTCATTTCCCTCCCTCCTTCAAGGAGTCAAGAAGCAATATTTATGCCTACCTTTTTGTTTCTGATTTTTAGAAATTTTAAAGGAATATTTTTCAATTATGATTAGACACATTTACAAATTTTGTCAATAAACCGGGGAATTTTTGACAAGAATTGTCAAATAAAGGGCTATTTTCTTCTCCTTTCCAGCTCCTCAATGCTTTTGGTCTGACCCATAATGATAAGGATATTTTCTTTTTCAATGACTTGGTCTGGGTCAGGAAGTTTCAGCTCCCTTTCTCCTTTTCTCGGTCGGATGGCAATGATTTGGCATCCATATCTTTTTCTGAAATCAAGTTCTCTTATGGTTTTTCCTACCATTTCTTTAAAAGGTTCCATTTCAATCATACTCATATCCCTGCCCATAGGGATATACTCAAGGATTTCAGGTCGGTGTATGCTCATTGCCAGTCTTTCTCCTGATTCTTTTTCAGGAAAAACCACTTTATTAACACCAATCATTTCCAAAATTCTTTTGTGGTCTTCGCTTAAGGCTTTGGCAACAATGTTTTTAACTTTCATTTCTTTAAGGTAAAAAGCACAGAGAATAGAGCTTTCCAGTCTGTCTCCCAAGCTAATCACAACCGCATCCATATTTTCCAATCCTAGTTTTTCAAGAGCCCTTCTATCAGTGGCATCAGCTATTATTGCTTTGGAAACATCATTTTTAATGCGGTCAATAAGCTCTTTTTTATGGTCAATTACCATCACCTCTGAGCCCATCTGAGTGAGCTTAAGTGCTAGATAATATCCAAAATTGCTCAATCCCAATATTGCTACCTGTGCCATTTTTTCCTCCTAACCAATCATAACCTCTTCTTCTGGAAACTCAATTGCAGCCGGAGCGGAGCGGGCTTGGAAAAGATAAATTAAAGTCAAAGGTCCTAGCCTGCCGATGAACATTAAAGCAGTAATTAAAATCTTGCCCATAGCGGTTAAATGGGGTGTAACCCCCAAGCTCAATCCCACTGTGCCAAAAGCAGAAATGGCTTCAAAAAGAACGGTTAAAAACTTGCCCTTTACCAAAAGATGGGAGCTGAGTCCGCCTTCACTTATTAAAAGAAGAAGGATAAAAATATTAATTACCAAAAAGGCTGTGACCAACAAAAGCAAAGCTCTATCAACTGTCTCTCTGCTCAGGCTTCTTCCGAAAATAGTTGGTTTTTTGCGCAAAAAGAAAATACTAAGAGCAACGGTCAAAATTACCCCTGCACTTGTGACCTTAACCCCACCAGCACACGAGCCAGGCGCTCCGCCGATAAACATAAGAAATATAAGAACAAAAATGGATGCTTCACTCAGCCTTTTTATCTCAACAGTATTAAATCCTGCGGTGCGAGCAGTAATGGACTGAAAAAATCCACGCAAAAACTTACCCTTAACACCTGCCTGGGCAAAACCTCCATTCCATTCAAAAGCAGTAAGTAAAAACGCTCCTGAAAAAATCAAAATTATGGTTAGAAGAAGAACCATTTTGGTGTGAAGACTTAGTCTGTGCCTTCGTTCGCTTTTGTTGAATTTAAGCCAGATGTCCAAAACCACAACAAAACCTATTCCACCAAGAATAATTAAAGCCATCATCGTCAGATTTACCACAACGCTATCAGCAAATTTAATCATACTATCGGAATTAAGAGAAAATCCCGCATTGCAAAAAGCACTTATTGAATGAAAAACCGCCTGCCAGATCTTTTCTCCGGGAGTATAAGCATTGCCAAATGCAAAATATAAAATCAATGCCCCTAAAAACTCCACCACTAACATAAAGATAAGCGATTTTTTCAGCATCTCTCGCAGGGAAAGTCCTTGAATTGGCAAGAAACTCTGCGAAACCGCATCTCTCGCCCGCATCGTTGCCCTTCCACCCAGCATAAAAACAATAAATGTTCCAAAAGACATAATCCCAAATCCACCCAGCTGAATTAAAAGCAAAATAACCGCCTGACCAAAGCGGGTAAAATAAGTTCCAGTATCAACTACAATTAAGCCGGTTACACAAGTTGCGCTTGTGGCAGTAAAAAGAGCATCTATAAAACTAATTTCTCTGGAATGGGTGGAGATGGGAAGGAAAAGCAAAATAGCTCCCACAAGGACCAAAGTCCCGAAACTTAAAAAAAGAAGCTCACCAGCGCTTCTGCGCCGTAGCCAGTTAAAAAATCCATTCAATTTTACTCAAAATAGGCTAATCAGTTTTAGCTCTGCTGTCAAAGCAAAAATCTTTTCGGAAGGATTTGGGTATTATTTTTCCAATATTTCTTTTACTGCTTGTCTAAAAGCGTCAACCATTTCATCGTTTAAATCCACAAGATATATAAGTTCTATGCTTTTATCAGCAAAATTTTTAATTGCTTCAACCATAGCTTTAGCAGAATCCTTTGGCGGAACTTTTCCTACCCCTGTTCCCATACCGGGAAAGGCAAGGCTTTTTATTCCTTTCTTTTTAGCCAGTTTAAGCACAGCGGTTGTTGCCCGAAAGACATTTTCCGCACTGGTCTTTTGCGCAGGTTTCTCCATTGTGGGCGCATGGATTACATATTTGCAGGGCAATTTGCCCGCACTGGTTAAAACCGCCTCTCCAATAGCAATGGGCGCCTGAGCCATTGCCTCCTTTTCAATCTGTGCTCCGCCTACTTTTTTAATTGCTCCTGCCACCCCACCGCCCATTCTCCCTTGAGAATTAGCAGGATTAACAATAGCATCTACATCCAGCTCCAAAAGGCTCTTCTTTTCAACCACAACCTTCATTAATTCCCTCCTTTTGGTTTTATTATTCTAAAACTGGTTAATATAAGGAAGCAGAGGTCTTTGGAAAGCATCTATCTTAGTTCATCTTCTATGGTTTTGAGAATTTCTTCTCTTACCAATTCCTCAAGAACATAATATTTTGCATTAAGCGCCTGAGCCAGCTTTTTGCTTCTGCCAAAACTTCCCAATCGCTTCTCCTCTGCATCAATGACTAGTGAGCGCACCCTTTGTTCCTTTTGAATTAATCGGCAGATTTCATAAATTTCTCTATAAATTTCTCCAAACTGCGGACCTTCATAATATTTGTTCTTATCCAAGCCGACATTGGCTCTTCCATCAGTAACAACAATCAACAGAGGAAGAAGGTCTGGCTCACGAGCCAGCTCACGCTTCAAAACCTGATAGGCGGTCAGAAGACCATGACCAAGAGGAGTCTTTCCGCCTGTGGGCAATTCTTCCAAAAGCTTTTTAGCAAGCTCTATGGAATTGGTTGGGGGAAGAAGAACATCTGCTTTCATTCCCCTAAAGGCAATCAATCCCACCTTATCACGCTTTTGATATGCCTCAAGCAAAAGGGCAAAAATAGCGCCTTTGGTTTCTGCCATTAATTTAGTGCCCATTGAGCCAGATGCATCTACAACAAAAAGCAGGAGGTTAGAAGTTTTTTTCATTCGCACCTTTTCCCGAATATCTTGGTCTTTGATATTAATGGCAAGATGTGTTTTAGGACGATGCTTTTGATAAGGAGCTGCTGCCCGCAAGGTGGCATCAAAAGCAAGGTCATTGTTTAACCGCTCGGTTGTTGCCCGTACATATCTACCTGTGCGATTAGATGTGCGGGTCATTACCCTGCGACCGCTTTGATTGCGCTTGAGCGTATCACGGGCAAATTTTATCTCTTTGGTGCTGATTTGAACAGGCTTGCCAATTTTAAACACTTGCTCATGGGCTATCTCCATTCCCCTGCCCGAAAAGGTATCCGCATTGCCAGGATGGGGCTGGGGCGGACGCTCGGTTGGGCTTTGCCTTCCCACACCTTCCTGAGGAGCAGTGCCCGAGCCTTGTTCAGAAGATGCTTCTTTTTCACGCAGTTCTTTTTGCTCCCTTAATTCTTCCCCTCGCTGATTCTCCTGAATTGCCTGCGGATGCCTTTGAGGCTTGAGCTCATCAACCTCTCTTCTCCGGTGCAATAAAACCAGCTCACTTGCCAGCCTGATATCATCTTCAAAAACCTCTTTCCTGCCTCTCCAAGCAGCAATGGTTCGAGCAGTTTTTTCAATTAAAATATCTGCCCGATGACCGCTTACCATATTCATCATACCAATCCAGGCAATCTGCTTTCTCTGCTCCTCAGTAATAGATACTTGAGGCAATAAAAAGCGGGCTTTTAAAATCCGCTCCCTGAGCTCATCTTCTTTTGGCTTCCATTTACGGATAAACCCTTCTGGGTCTTGGTCAAACTCCTCTCTGCGCAAAGCCACTTCCATTCGTAAATATGGGTCATCTAAACCAGTCACTGAAACGCAAAGCCCAAACCTGTCCAGAAATTGGGGGCGAATATCTCCTTCTTCAGGGTTCATCGTGGCAATAAGAATGTATCTGCTAGGATGAGTAAAGCTAATCCCTTCCCTTTCCACAACATTCACACCGCTCACCGCGGTATCAAGAAGGATATCTACTAGATGGTCTTCAAGAAGATTGACCTCATCAATGTAAATAATCCCACGATTTGCCTCTGCCAATATTCCAGGTTGGAAGCGCTTTTCTCCTGTTTTTATGGCATATTCAAAATCAATACTTCCCACCAAGCGGTCTTCAGTTGTATTAAGAGGCAGGTCAACCACTCGAACTTTGGTTTTCACAATAGGAAGTTTCTCTCCTTTCTCAAAGCGCTCCCTGCAACTTTCGCACATCCGAAGCGGGTCATAAGGGTGGCAGTGAAAAGGACAATTTTCAACCTCTTCTATCTCAGGAAGTAAATTAGCCAGCGCCCGCACCGCTGTGCTCTTTGCTGTGCCTTTATCACCACGAATGAGCACACCGCAAAGATTGGGATTAATAGCATTGAGAATTAAAGCGGTTTTTAATAAATCCTGCCCGACCAAAGCAGTAAAAGGGAAAACAGGCGGTCGGTATTTTTTGTTTTTCATCAATACCTGCTCCCTGCTCTTTCAGAAATCTGGCGATTAATCATCTCCTCTATTTTTTTAGTATCAAGCACCATATCCTCAAACGGCTTTCTTCTCATTCTGTGGGTAAAGGCAAGCTCTATGCATTCGTTAATGTCTTCTTCAACCACCTCTTTTCTTCCGAAAAAGGCTGCTCGGGTTTTGGCTGCTTTCATCAGCACCAGATCTGAGCGATGACCATCCACTCCTAAAGCAATGGATATATTGGCAATTCTAAAAAGCATCTCCCGAGAAATCTCCACTTCAGGAAGTATTTTTTTAGCTTCGGTTATTCTCTGGCTGAGCTTTTCATCTTCTTCTTTCCATTTTTCTATGAATTTTTCTGGGTCTTCCTCATATTCAGACCAGCGCCTGATAATCTCCACCCGCTGGTCTGGGTCACGAAGGGTTTGAATGTTCACACATAATCCAAAGCGGTCAAGAAGCTGAGGACGGAGCTCTCCTTCTTCAGGGTTCATTGTTCCCACCAAAATAAACTCCGCAGGATGCGTATAGCTCACACCTTCACGTTCCACTGTATTAACCCCCATAGCTGCTGAATCCAAAAGCACATCAACAATGTGGTCATCAAGAAGATTTACCTCATCCACATAAAGTATGCCTCTGTTCGCTTCAGCAAGCACACCTGGCTCAAATTTTTTCTCACCTTCTTTTAAAGCGTGCTCTAAGTCAAGAGTTCCCACCACTCTGTCTTCAGTAGCATTTATCGGAAGGTCCACCACCCGCATTTTAACTTTTTCAGTTTCAAGCCTGCCCTCTTTTTCCAACTTTTCCTGACACTCAGGGCAGAGCTTTGAAGGTATAGACGGGTCGCAACGGAACCTACATCCTTTTACAACCTCTATCTCTGGCAAAAGCGATGCCAGCGCCCGCACCGCCGTGCTTTTGGCAGTGCCTTTTTCTCCTCTAATTAAAACACCACCTAGCTTTGGATTAATGGCATTTAAAATAAGCGCCAGCTTCATCTTATCCTGACCAACAATGGCACTAAAAGGAAAAACCTTCCATTCCTTCATTTTCTCACTCCTTAGATTTGATTTGAGAACTTGCCATTGAGCTTATTTAAAAGGTCCAGTCATAGCGAAAAAGGACTTGATTTTCTCATTTGTCTCACGCAGTCTCTGCGAAAGGGTTCTGACAAAGCTCCAGAGCAGTTTATATGCAAGCTCTTTGTCTTCACTTAAAAGCTTTTCAAAATCCTTTCGGTCAATGACCATAAGGTCAACATCCGTGTTGGCAATAGCATAGGCGCTTCTTGGCTCATCATCAATCAGGCTCATCTCTCCAAAATATTCCCCTTTTTTTAAAACCTTAAGTGCTTCCTCTCCCACACCGTCAATAATCTTGCTGATTCTTACCTCACCGTTGAGGATTAAATAAAACTTATCGCCTCTCTCTCCTTCAGCAAAAATCTGCTCATTTTGTCTGTAGCTTTCTTTGGCAGATATACCTGTAATTTTTCCGAGCTCATCTTTGTTCAGACCACGGAAGAGGTCGGTCTTGCGAAGTAACTCAAGGTCTAAGCTCATCAAACTATATTTTAACAAGAAAATGAACTTTTACAATTTGAATTAATTTTTTTCTCAAGGGCTTCACTTGACCGAGCAAAAAAGGAGTGGTAATTTCTTATTTCAAGATTATGGATGCTTTTCAAAAAGCAGCAAAGTTAATTGCGGAAAGCAGGCATATTGTTGCTTTTACAGGTGCGGGAATAAGTGCAGAAAGCGGTATCCCAACTTTCCGTGACCCAGGTGGAATCTGGGACCAGTTTGACCCTGATGAAGTGGGCACCACTGGCGGGCTTATTGCCACTCTTAGCCAGCGACCTGAGGTGATTCGTGATTTTCTCCTTAAAACAGTAGAGATATTTGAGCAGGCCAAACCCAATCCAGGGCATATTGGTCTTAAGGAGCTTGAGGATTTGGGATTGTTAAAGGTCGTTATTACTCAAAACATAGACAATCTCCATCAAGAGGCGGGAAGCTCAAATGTAATAGAAGTTCACGGCAACCTTTTTCGTGCCCGCTGTTTAAGCTGTGGTAGAAAGCAACAGCTTAACAAAAAAGAGCTTCTTGCCCGAACCAGAAAAATACTTGAAGAAGACCCCAGACCAGCTCCTCAAAAACTCTTAGAGATTCTCCCTCACTGTCCCTATTGTCAGAGTTATACTCGTCCGGATGTGGTGATGTTTGGTGAGCCTGTCCAGCAACTGCCTGAGGCTTTTCAGGCAGCAAGTAGCTGTGACCTGATGCTGGTTCTGGGAACCTCAGGCGTGGTGTATCCTGCTGCTGCCCTTCCTTATCAGGCTTATGAGAACAAAGCTAAAATAATTGAAATTAATCCAACTGATAATTACTATTCTTCAATTACTGATGTTTATCTTTCAGAAACAGCAGCAAAAGCAATGCCCAAACTGGTTGATTTGGTTAAAGACCTCCTCTAGCCCTTTTCACCAGCTCAGAAAAGTATTGATAGGTCTGGTCAATCATTTTCTTTTTGGTGAAATTTTCAACCACCCTCTTATATCCCTGCTCTCCCATTTCCCGAGCACGCTCAGGGTGAGAAAGCAATTTTAAAATTGCCTCTGCCATTGCCTTGCTATCTCTTGGCATTACCAAGTATCCTGTTTCAGCAGGAATAATTAGCTCAGGAAGCACCCCCACCCTGCTGGCAACCACTGGCTTTTTTAAAGCCATCCATTCCAGACAGGCTCTACTGCTAGCTTCACTTCCCACTGAGCTTAAAACTCCCACCTCGCAGAGATTAAGTAAATCCGCACGCTCCTGGCAGGGACCGAAAAGTAAGAATTTATCTTTAATCGGGCTTTTTTCCAGCAAAGATAAAAAATCACTCTCAGGCTCAATAATCCGATAAGAAACCAAAAAACGAGCCTCAGAAACTCGCTCCGAAATAATCTCTGCGCATTCAAGAAAATATTTATGACCCTTAACTGGCGCAAGCCGTGCAGAAAGACCTATCAGGCGCCAATTGGGGTCTATTCCGAATTCTGCCTGAGCATCCTTTTTTGATTTGGTCGGCTTAAATTCTTCTGGGTCAATGCCAAAGTAAATCACTGCTAATTTTTCATCTGGAAGTTTAAGCCGAGCTTTTAAATCCTCTGCTAAAAGTTGATTGGAAGTTATGATAAGGTCAGCCTGATGATAGGTTCGGCGATTAATTGGGTCGGAGCGGGCAGGACGCATATCCTGACGAGTGCGAACCAAACAAGGTTTAGGATTTAGCTTATTCACTAATCTGGCGATAAGGGCAAATCCTTCGGAGCGATGAACATCAATGATATCAAACCGCTCTTGTTCCAGCCACCTTTTAAGTAAAGGAAGGGTTTTTGATAGTTTGATGGGATTAAGTGTGAGCAGGTCAAATCGCCCCTCAACCCTTATGCCGAGCTTTTTTGCTTCCTCAAGAATAGGATTGCCAGGGCTCGCCATAATTACTATTTCCATTCCTCTCTCCATAAGCCCAGGCACCAGCGAGAGGATATAAGCACACTCTGCATTCAGCCAGCGGATAGGTGCGTAAATTAATACCTTAATCTTTTCCATCACCTGCTTATCTCCCGAAAATAAATCTGAAATTCAAAAAGAAGCTCTTTTCGCCTTTCCTTAAATCCTTCAAAATGCCTGATAAATTCCTCTAAAACCAAAAAAGCATCTGATTCCGGTAAAAGCAAAGAGCCTAAAAGCTCAAAAAGCGCCCTTTTAAGCTCAGCTATGTTTATTTTCTTCAGTTTTTTGATGCGCTCCAGATGAGAAAGATAAAATCTTTCTCCCTCGGCGCTCTCCTCTACCCAAATCTCATCTCCTCTTGGCTTTTGAAAAATCAATCCGAGCCTGAAAACCTCAATTAAAAAATGCGCCAGACGAAGTAGAAATCTTCTATCCCAGCTTTTGCCAGAAAGCTCATCAGCTAAAAGCCTTGCCAGATATTCACTCAAACTCATTGCTGAAGAGGAAAGAGGCTCATAGATTAAATAGGAACCGCTTTGGGCAGAAAGGCTCTCAACCGCCATCAGCGGAGTCTGAAAAGGTATTCCATAAATTCTTAAAAAAGGTGCAAGAAAAAAAGCATCTCTTGCTGTAAGCTTCTGCCTTCTATCTTCTTCTACTGCTACCAGGTCGCATTCCTCTGGCTCTCTTTTTCCTTTTAGCTTAAGCCTTATCTTCGAGCCTTTGCGAGAAAGAAAGCCTAGCTCAGGTAAAATCTTTATTACCTGATTCTGGTCAATAACCTGATAAAGAAAAACCCTATAGCCCCGCCAAACAAACCAAAAATACGGCTCCTTCTTCCTCCATATAGCCTCCTCTTCTTTTCTGACCTGCTTTTGAGCAATCTTTTTGGAAAAATTAGAAAGCTCTTTTAAAAAAGGCGAGATATGAATGCCAGCAGGCTCTTTTTTTGAACAATAAATGCGAAAAAATCTCATCCAGTAGGTTCGGGATAGATAAGGCTTGAGCTGAAAAGCCAGCCAGGCTAAAAACTCCTGCTCCTGTTTTTTCCCCGCAAAAGAATATAAATTTAAAAACTCAGGCTGAGAAAAAATTATATTAAATCTCTCTTTTTCTATTCTATAAAAGACCTGCTCAAGCTCCGCATCAGGCTTGGGGATAATGCCTGCTTTTAATATCCTCTCAAATTGTTCCAAAATTTCAGCAAGACGCTTTCTTTTTTCCAATGGATGAAACTCAACCTCTTTAGGAATAAAATTCTCCCTCAAATATAAAGGCAGGGAACGGTAATGACTTAACGATTCAAAAATAAATATCTCACGCTCCCTTCTTGGCATTTTTATCTTAAATCCGTAAGCAACAGGCTTAGGCACACAAGTCATTTTTTCATAGATAGCTATGCTTTTTTTGAAAATGCTCTGTAGAGGAGGCTTTCGCCAGAAGAAAGCATTAGGTAGAGAATGCTCAATAACCCGTGCCCAGAGAGGTTCTGAGAATCCTTTATGTTCAGCTCTGAGTTCCAGCCAAATTTCATTGCTCCTAGCGGAAATAATCCGAGCGGGCTCTGCTTCTTCTATATTTGCACAAAGAGAGGCAATTTCTGGAAAAATGTCATAATACTCTTCCGCCACTTGCCAGCGCCATCTTCCCCATCTGTAAGACTTAAAGTTCATCTGTTTTTTTGTTCCTCAAGCAAATCTTTTACTGCCTTAAAAACCTCTTCAGGTAAAATCTCTTTCATACAGCGAAAATGTCCCTCAGGACAGCTTCTTGGACCGTGATGATGACAGGGTCGGCAATCAAGCTCCTTTTGCAAAATTCTGTTCGGCACTTTATAAGGAGCAAATCCGAACTCAGGGACAGTAGGTCCGTAAATAACCACCACAGGAACAGAATACCCGCTGGCAATATGCACACCAGCACTATCATTGCTAATAACAAGAGAGAGCTGAGAAACTATGGCAAATAAATCCTTTATTGAGGTTTTCCCTGCCAAATTCAAAGGAGAAGAGCTGGTTTGATTGATAATTTCTCGGCAGGTAGGTTCATCAGCTTTTGAGCCAAGCAATATCACCTCGCCCATTCCCTCTTGATAAATCATATCAATGAGCCTAGCATAATAGCCTGCTAGCCAGCGCTTGGTCTGCCAAGCCGAGCCCGGAAAAATCCCTATTAGCCTCTTCTTCTCACCAATGCCAAAACGCTCCAAAGATAATGAATTAAAATTTGGAAGGGTAATCTTTGGCTCAAAATTTTTAGGTAGCTCCGCAACAGGTTCAAGTAAAGATAGGTTGCGCTCAACCTCATGAAGGCTTTTATCGCGCTGAACACGAAAATGATATATCCAAGAAAAACTGGCATCTTCAAATCCCACGAGCACAGGGATTTTGCTTAAAAAAAGTAGAAGCGCAGTTCTATAAGAACGATGCGGACTTAAGGCAAAATCAAATTCCTTTTGGCGAAGCTCTTTTGCCTTTTTTAATAAATTTTTTATGCCTCGCTCAGAATGATGCTTATCATAACTTATGATTTCATCTATTTCTTTTAAATCTTCCAGCGCCTGCTTACCTGTGGGAGTGGTGAGAAGAGCAAGGTGAGATTTAGGAAAAACCTGTTTAAGAGCACATAAAAGAGGAGTGGTTAAAATAATATCGCCCAAAAATGCAGTTTGCACCACCAAAATCCTGCTCTGCTCATCCGTTATGCTATCCTTGGCTATTTCCATCTTGTTTTTTGGGAATAGGCTCTGCCTGCTCAATTATCATATTGGGAATGTAAACATCATTGGGATATTTTTCAATTTTGTAGCGAAGCCCGCAATTGTAGCAGTCCAAAGCCTCATTATCTCCCACCATTGTTAGCTGACCTTTACATTTAGGACAAACCAATTTTTCCAAAAGCTTTGGATTAACTCCCACCTTGCCCACCTCCTTTTTTCCTTTTAAAATTAACAGATTTAACTGGGTTTGACAAGGTTTACATCTAAACCCAAAAGCTTTCTTAAAAGCATAACGGAAAGAAAAGAGGAAAAGGTCGGAGTGGGAAAATCCCACCCAACGACCTTTCCCTTGGGAGGGGGCGAGTTCATTATATTTTTTCGGAAGCTTCATATAAATCTTTACTTTTTTAATGAAAGGGGAAAATAAAAGCATCTATGATTTTATTCTTAAAGCACCGCTTTTTTGGGCTTTTGTCTGTCTTTTGACAGGAATATTATCTTTTAGCTTCTTTAAGCCCACCAAATTAATTTTAATTTTCAGCCTGAGCGCAGGGATTTTTGCCCTTTTAATCTTTCTAAAAAGCAAAAAGAAAAATCTTTTTTATCCTATGCTGGTATTGATTTTTTCGCTGGGAATATCAGCTGTTGGTGTTTTGCTTATGCAGGCTCATTCATTCTCACCTCCTGAGCTGAATTTAACTGATAAAAAGCCCTTCCGGCTCAAGCTGGAAATAAAAATTCCTTCTGAAAATAAAAAAGGATTCAGCAGGGTGCTGGCAAAAACCATCTGGATAGATGATGGCAAAGAATTATCCTTCAAAAAAACCTACCTCTGGTTGAATTATTACAGTGAAGAAAAATTCTTTCCCAAAGATAAAATAATTGTCTGGAGCTATCTCCGTCCAATAAAAGGATTTAAAAATTTTGGTCTGCCCAGCTCTTCCAAACGACTGGCAAGAATGGGAATTTATCTCTCCGCGTCTCATCTCGCGCCCAGCCCTATCTTTTTGGTAAAAAGGAGCAATAACTTTTTTTATCCGTTGATAGATAAGCTTAGGCAGAAATTAAAACAAGAAATAGAGCGAAGCGGAGCAAAAAGAACCGGACTTCTTCTGGCAATGCTTTTGGGAGAGCGCTCTGAAATTCCTCGCCAGATTAGCAAGGTTTTTCAAAACTCAGGAGCAGGGCATATTTTGGTTATTTCCGGGCTTCATCTTTCCCTAATCGGTGCATTTAGCTTTTTTATTCTTTTGGGAATTTTTCGGCTCCAGCCTTGGATTCTAAAAAGATTCAATCCTTATCCTCTGGCAGGGATTTTATCTATCTTTCCCATTAGCTTTTATGCCCTTTTAAGCGGAATGCGACTTCCAACCTTCAGAGCATATATAATGATACTGCTACTTTTCCTTGCTCTTGTTCTCTACAGAACCCGATACCTTCTCAACGCACTAGGACTGGCAGGATTGATTATTCTTATCCTGAACCCAACTGCTGTTTTTAATGCGAGCTTTCAGCTCTCATTTTTAGCAGTAGGAGTTTTAATTATCTATTTTCCCGGGCTATGGAGAATTGCAGGTGGAAAAAAATTACAGGAGCTGGCAGAACTCGTTAAATTGGAGCTAGGAAAATTTGTTCCTTACCTGAAATGGCTAGGAGTTAAATTTGGACAGTATCTTTATAGCCTCTTTTTAGCAACGGTTTTAATTCAACTATTCATTCTACCAATCAGTGCTTATTATTTTATGCAAATAAATATCTTTGCCCCTTTGGTCAATATGATTTTGGTTCCGATTTGTGGATTTTGGCTTCTGCCTTTGGGTTTTGCAGGGATTTGTTTTTCTTTGTTTTCTCATTCTATCTCCTGCCTGCTTTTTGAACTTGCTGGCTGGGGAGCAGGGATAATGTTGAAAATAGCTGAATTCTTTGCCCGTCTTTCCTTTGCGAAAATTCTTATCCCTCCACCAGAAAAAGAAGAATTTTTGGGATACTATCTGGCAATAATTTCCGCCTTTTGGATTATTAACTTTTGGGGCAAGGCTCAAAGGGAAAATTTTGAGTTAAAAAAATTAATATCTGGCATTGCAGGAGTGGTTTTTGGAGTGGGGCTTATGCTTTTTTCCTATTTCTCTTGCTCAAAATTCTATTTAAAAGAAAATCAGCTTAGAATCAATCTTTTTGATGTTGGTTCTGGTCAAAGCTTATTAATAGAATTGCCAGAAAATAAAGCTGTTTTAATAGATGGCGGTGGGAGAATGGGCGAGTTTGATATCGGCGAATCAATCATCGCTCGGGCACTTTTAAAAAGAAAAATTAAAACATTGACCGCAATTATCCTTACCCATCCCGAGCTTGACCATGCTTTTGGATTAAAATACATCATTGAAAATTTTAAAGTTAAAGAAATCTTACTAACAAAAAAGATTAACTCGCTCGCTCTTGATTTAATTAACCTTGCCACTTATAAAAACATAAAAATCAAATGGGTTGATGCCAGCACCCCTCCAATTAGATTCGGAGATTCTGAATTTAGCTTTTTAAGCCCAAAGCAGGGAGATTTAAAACAGCTCTCTCTTAATGATAGCTCTTTGGTTATAAAATTCACGCACAAAAAATTTAATCTATTAATCGCTGGTGACATCAGCGCTAAGATTGAAAAAGAGCTGGTTAAAAACAAATCCCATCTTCTTTCCAGCCAAGTTTTAATCGCTCCCCATCACGGAAGCGCAACCAGCTCAAGCGAAGAATTTTTAAAAGCGGTATCACCAAAATTAATACTAATCTCCTGCTCAAAAGACTTTCCTTCAAAACAGGCATTACAAAGAATGCGCAAATATTGCCCGCAAATCCTGCGCACAGACCAAGATGGAGAAATTGACCTTATCATTGATAATGAGCAAATCCACTATCAGACATTTTCTGCAAAATCCGGTATTATCCCTCTAACACCTTGATTTTACTTAAAAATATTTATTTGAGAAAATATTGAAATATTTTTTATTTTATGATAAAATATTCACAATAATTTTATAATAATCGAACGACTATGAACTTCTCTTTGAAAGAATTAAAGGTTCAACCTTTTGTGCTCGTTGACAGCAAAGGAAGAATAATCTTTAGCTCGCAAGGGTTTGAAAAAATCTTTTTTCCGCTTCCCTGTCAAACCAGATTAATAGACTATGTCCATCCTGAAGACCAAAGAGATTTTCAAAAATGGCTCAGGGGGTTGGACTATAATTCTTCTGTGCTGATTAAAACCTTTCGCTTGGTGGATAAAACTGGTCGGATTAGTCTGGCAATGATTCGTCCAGAATATATTTCAGATGAACAAATCATCCTTTGGTTTTGGGAAGATAAGATTTTTAAAGAAGCAGATGATTACTGGGAGCGAACTCTTACTCCTGCGATGGAAGCGGTTCTTTCCAGTATTCAAGATGGAGTTTTTATTGTTGATACCGAAGGAAAATTGGTTGAGATAAACAGGGCGCTTTCGGAGATGCTCGGGTATCATAAGTTTGAATTAATTGGTCTTCCTGTAGGAAGGATATTTTCGCAGGAACCGTTTGAGATTAAAAAGGCTACCTATCGGTTTGCCAGAATAATGAAATATGGAAAGGTGCGAGATATTGAAATCAACCTGAAAGACCGAGAAGGCAAGGTTATAAAAGCCAATTTCAATGGTGCGGTCATAAGGGAAAGGGGAATTCTGGTTGGTATTTTAGGAGTTGTCCGCTGGTTGAGAGAAGAAGAATCAAAAGCCAGGCTCCAAAATCAAATAGAGGAGCTCAAGCAAGAGCTTTCCCAGCTCCAAGAGGAAAGCGTTGTTAAAGATGAATTTTTAAGTCTTATTGGGCATGAGCTTCGCACGCCATTAGCGAACATACTTGGTTATGTAGAGTTTATTCAAGAGGAGGAGCTGGCAAAAGATGAAGGGAAAAGATACATAGGAATAGTTTATCAAGAATCTCGCCGGCTTGCTCGTCTAGTTAATGACATTCTTGATTTAAGCAGGCTGGAGGCGAAAAAGCTCATCTATAATTATGTGCTGACGGAATTAGATGACATTTTAAACGATGCGGTTCAGGCGGTTCAGGCAGAGGCAGATAAAAAGCAGATTAAAATCATAAAAGAGCTTCATTGTAAAAATCCGCTCTGGCTGGACCCAGACCGAATTAAACAAACCACCATCAACCTTTTAAACAACGCCATTAAATTCTCTCCGCAAAATAGCGAGATAAAACTTGCCAGCACCACCCTTAATGAGGGAGCATTGGTTTTTGTCCAAGATTGGGGAGATGGCATTGAGCCAGAGGACTTAGAAAGGATTTTTAAAAAATTTGAACGGGGCAAATCTCACAAAAGTAAAGCCGGAGGCGTCGGGCTTGGTCTTGCCATTGCCAAAATGATTATTGAAGACGGTCATAAAGGCAAGCTCTGGGCAGAAAGCGATGGGCTGGGCAAAGGAAGCACTTTTTATTTCTGGATTCCTTTTGAGGAGAAGGAAATTTGAATAAAGTGTTAATCATAGATGATGATATTCTTTTCTGCCAGCTTTTGGAGATGGTTTTTTCCAAAAGAGGCTGGATGACCGCTTCTGCCCAGAATACTAGTCAGGCATGGAATCTTATTAAAGATTTCAAACCTGATTTGGTGGTTTTAGATATTTCCTTACAAAAAGATAAAGACGGCATAGAGCTTCTTAAAAGAATAAGCTCAGAAAACACAGGCAAAGAAATAAAAGTGGTTATGACCACTGCTAGCGATTACAATCGCTGGCTTAATGAATGTTTAGAATCAGGCGCGCAGATGCTTGTGCCCAAACCATTTAGTCCAAAGGCTTTTGTTAATCAAGTAGAGAGGCTTTTTCACTAACGAGGAGGGCGAGAAAATGCATCAAGGAAGAATTTTTCTCATTGATGACGACCCAGTATCATTGGAGCTATTTTCAACAGTATTGGAAAAGGCGGGATTTGAGGTCAAAAGCACCAATCAAGTAATTGGCACAACAGGAGAGATTAATCAATTCTCGCCAGATATTATCTTAGTGGATGTTATGCTACCTGCTCTGCGGGGTGATAAAATGGTTCAAATATTAAAGCAGAGCATACGCTCCCAGCCCGTGATTATCTTAATTTCAAATAAGAGTGAAGATGAGCTGAAAAACTTAACCAAACAATGCGGTGCTGATGATTATATCCCCAAAATTAATGGACCTGCTTTTTTGCTCAAAAAAGTGCAGAGTCATATTTCCGCCAAGAAAAAGACAACCACTTAATAAATTTCAGGATATACCTGCCTTCCACCAACAAAAGTATAAAGGACTTTTATGTCCTTGATTTTTTCAGGCGGAACTTCCAAAGGATTTTCACTAAGCACAACAAAGTCAGCAAGCTTTCCTGGCTCAAGAGTTCCTTTTTCTTTCTCGGTAAACTCAGCATAGGCGCTGTTAATGGTGTAGGCACGAAGCGCCTGCTCCGGAGTAAAGCATTCAGCGGGCTTAAGCGGACCGCTCTTACCATCTTTACTTTTACGAGTAGTCGCATAATAAATTCCCAGCAAGGGGTTATAATCAATCTCGGCTGGAAAATCCGAGCCAAAAGAGACCACTGCTCCTGCTTTTAATAAACTTAAATATGGATATGCTTCTTCTGCACGCTCTTTGCCCAAAATCCTTATATCTTTTTCAGGGTCTCGCAGAGCAAAAGGCTGAACCGATGCCAGCACTCCCAGCTCTTTAAACCTTTTTATATCCTCAGGTAGAACCATCTGGCAGTGTTCAATGCGAAAGCGCAGATTTTTCACCCAAGGATAGTGCGCCTGCGCCTGCTCTATGGCATTAAGCACTTCATTAACTGCTCGGTCGCCAATGCTATGAACAGCAATCTGCCTTTTGTTCTTGGCAAATTTAAAGACAAGCCTTTTTAGCTCCTCAGGAGAGTGGCGGGGAATTCCATAATTGTCAGGTTCACCATAATACGGCTGGCTCATCCAAGCGGTTTTTGAAGAGAACGCTCCATCAGCAAAAAGCTTAACAGGACCTAGACGAATCCATTTTGAATCATAGCGGGCGATTTTCATCAAAGCTGGACCATACCACATCTCACCCAAAGCCCAGCAAGTCACTCGGCAGGTGAGTTTTCCTTCTTTTTTTAACTCAGTTAAAGCCCAGACCACGCGGGGGTCCCAAGTGTTATCCTGCACTGATGTAATGCCTGCTTGGCGAAAAAGCTCAAGGGCTTTTTCCAGCGCCTTTTTTCGCTGGCGTCGGTTCAGGCTTAAAAAAGCTTTAATTTGCGCAGATTCTGCGGATTTCTCTTTTAAAATGCCAGTGGGATTGCCCTGAGCATCTCGCTCAATCTCACCGCCTGAGGGCGCTTGTGTGTCTGCGGTTATTCCGAGCTTGTTTAAAAAATAGCTGTTCACCCAGACAGCGTGTCCGCCATATTGAACCAGCAGAACAGGATTTTGCGGACTTACTGGGTCAAGAAGCTTTCGATGAGGTTGAGGACAAAAGCCGTAATCCCAACTGTGAGCAAAGATAAGCTCATCTGGCTGGCTTTTTGCCACTTCCCTCTTGATAATCTCTACTATTTCCTGGCAGGTCTTGCCGTAAAGATTGGGCTGAAGATAATAAAACCCACCTTCCAGCATATGGGTATGATTATCAATAAATCCAGGCACAACAGTAAGTCCGTTAAGGTCTAAAATCCAGCATTGAGCTCCACAGCTATGCCTTGCCTCTTTAGTGCTTCCAACATAAATAATTCTATCCCCTTCAATAACCATTGCCTGGGCAAATGGAATTTTGGAAGAAAGAGTGATGATATTAGCATTGATAATGGCAAGGCGGGTTTCAAGTCCCGTGTCTAGCTGTGCCATTAACCAAAAGAACACAGCGGTGCTTAAAATCAATCTCGGCTTGAATATCCTTAAGTTCATTCCTCAATAATAGCTACTGCTCTAATCCAACCTGCGCTTGCTCCTTTGATTTTTATTGGAAAGCAAATAAAGGTGAATCCTTTATCTGGGAGTTTATCAAGATTGGCGAGCTTTTCTATATGGCAGTATCCTTTTTCTATTCCTGCAAAATGTCCTTCCCAGATGATGCTTGGGTCTTTGGTTTTTTCATATTCTTTGGCAATAATGGGCAGTGGTCGGTCCCAGCTCCAAGCATCTGTTCCTACCACTTTGATTCCCTGATTCACGAGCCATAAAGTAGCTTCTCTTCCTGCACCGCATCCTTTAACCAGATATTCAGGCTTTCCCCAATAAGGACCTGCTCCGCTTTGAATAAGAACAATCTCACCCGGCTTTAGCTTGTGATTAATCCGCTCCAGCGCCTCTTGAAAATCCTTTGGCTTTAAAAGATATCCATCAGGCTTATCTGAAAAATCCAGCTTTACCCCAGGACCATAGCACCATTCAAGGGGAATCTGGTCAATGGTAAGAGCCGGCTTACCACCATCCATTGTCGGATGGTAATGATATGGCGCATCAAGATGCGTGCCGGAATGAGTGCTAAGCTTGACATTTTCTACTGCCCAGCCCAGTCCGTTAGGTAAATCCTCATCTTTGATTCCGGGAAAAAACATCTTCATCTGCTCTGCGCCTTTTTTGTGGTCAATATATTCTATCTCGGGAATCATTCCCGGTGGGTCAGATGGAAGGTCAGGTTCAATGGCTATGCTTAGGTCAATGAATCTTTTAGCCATATTCCCTACTCCTTTTTCTGGGTGGACTTTTTTTTCTTTTTTTTCTCTGAGCGTTTTTTCTCAATCTCTTTATAAGATGATTTTCTCCATTTGGGCGGAATTACCTCCTCAGGAGAGCTTCCATTTTTTAGTTGAAGTTTTTGAACCTGCTTGCGCAAGCTGGAAAGCTGGTCATAAACTATTGAATTATTGATAGTGGAGGTAGGAATAAATGGTAGCCACCACCAATCCACATACCGATAAAATCTGTATTCTACCAGAATCTTGGTCGGCTCAAGACAGCTCAGCTTCCATCTTCCATATAATTTCTTAAAGTCGCCCTGAATTTGATGGAACTCTAACTCATTCTTTCCCTTATCAACATATTCAACCAAGCTGGTAAAATCAGAAAACCAAAATATGTTTTTAAAAACCAGCTTGAGCTGTATTTTGTTTTTTTCTTTTTTAACAATCTCAGCGGTTTTAATCTGCGAGAAAACCTGCGGATAGGCGGAATAATCAGTAAGCACCTGCCAAATAAGCTCTATCGGCGCCCTAACCAGCGCCTTGCCTACAGAGATATGGTCATTGGTCGTGGAATCCTTTTCAGACTTTACTAAAATCGCTCCCTTTTCCAGCTTTAGTTTTTCTTTATCTGGCTTTGATGGGCTCTGCGACCACGCCAAAGTCGCAAATAAAATTAATAAACCGGCAAGATATTTTTTTAACCAGCCTTTCATCTCCTTAAATCTTAAAACATTATCCTTTAAGAGCAAGTTGATTTAAATTTTTAAAAGTGCCTGCTCAAAATCCTCAATAATATCCTCAATTGCCTCAATACCCACAGAAACACGAATCATCTCTGGATGTATCTCAAGCATCTTCCTTTCCTCTTCAGAAAAGCCAATATACTGACTTGAATAAGGATGAATTACAAGAGTTTTAGCATCGCCCAAATTTGCCAGTTGATAGCAAAGCTTTAAATTTTCAATCAGCTTAAAGCATTGGGATTGATTTTCCAGCCCAAAAGTTAAAAGCGCCCCAAAGCCTTTTCCTTTAAAAAGCCTGCTCGCTCGCTCATAAGATGAGCTGGAAGCAAGACCGGGATAATTCACCCATTTTACCTTTGGATGCTTTTCTAAAAATTCTGCCAGCTTCTTTGCATTTGATAGATGCCTTTCCATCCTTAGCGCTAAAGTCTCTATTCCTATTAAAGTTAAAAACGAATGAAAAGGAGCTTGATAGGTGCCTAAAATGCTGTAGGTCTCGTGGGCTAGCTTTTCAATAAATGCCAGCTCTCCCCAGCTATCAACCGCTTCTTTAAAATCTGAAAAACGCTCTACATCCCAATCAAATCTGCCAGAATCTACCACCACCCCACCGACTGCATTTCCGTGTCCGTTAAAAAATTTGGTAGTGGAGTGAACAACAATGTCAGCACCTACCTCTATGGGCTTGAAAAGGTAAGGAGTGGCAAGTGTATTATCAACCATAACCGGGATGGAATTTCTGTGAGCTATTTCACATATTTCAGGAATAGCAGGAACATCCATTTTAGGATTGCCAATGGTCTCAACATAAATCAGTCGGGTTCGCTCGTTGATTTTCTGTTCAAAATTTTCTGGCTTATCGGTTTTTACCAGATGAACATTTACTCCAAGTTTGGGAAGAAAACGGGTGAAGAATAAATAGGTTGAGAGAAAAAGCGAATCCCCGCTTATAATCTCATCGCCACAGCGGACAAGGGTGAGAACCGCGCTGGTAATAGCGCTCATTCCGCTTGAAAAAACCAAAGCCTTTTTACCACCTTCCAATCCAGCAATTCGTTCTTCAAGCACGGAACAAGTGGGAGAGCCAAGCCGTTGATAGATATATCCTGATTTCTTTCCAGCAAAAACTTGGCTAAGCTCGCTGGCAGTTAAATAGCGGAAAGAAGCTGATTGATATATCGGCACCTGACAGGCTCCCTGCCAATCTTCAGGTCTATTGCCCAGGTGAACCACCTCAGTATCAAATCGCCACTTTTTCCCGCTCATCTTTTCCTCCTTTTTGTTTGTTAATATTTTAGCGAGTTTTTAAGCAAAAGCCATTTCTTTAATTGCCAAATATTTTTTTGCCTGCTATAAAAATCCAAAAATGCTTTTATAAGGAGGGGAGAGATGGCGAAAAAGTTCCTATTAACCGCATTCTTAATCACTGTTTTCTGCTCCTGTGCCTGGCATATAAATCGCCTTGAAGTAATTGATGGCAAATTAAAAGGCTATCCTCTCACTGCTCGCGTAAAGATTATTCGTGATAAATACGGAATCCCTCATATAAGGGCAAATAATGACAAAGACCTTTTCTTTGCCCTCGGCTATGCAATGGCGCAGGACAGATTCTTTCAGCTTGACCTTTTAAGACGAGCAGGCAGAGGAGAGTTATGCCAGCTATTTGGCAGATACAAACTGGGAAAATACGACCTTCTTTTCATAGACAAAATGATGAAGCTTTTAAACTACAAGGGAAGGGCACAAAGGGGTTATATGAATATGCCTGAAGAAGCAAAGGAGCTTTTAGATGCCTTCAGTGCTGGGATTAATCGCTATCTTGAAGATGCAGGGGATACCATTCCTCAATATCATTTTTTCCGCACCAAACCTGAAAAATGGATGCCTTGGGATAGCTTTATCTGCGCAGATATCTTTGGAATGACAATGACCAGCTTTAACTTCTTTGATGAGTATTATTATGCCAAGTTCTCTCAGGAATTTGGAGCAGAGCGGGCAAAGATTTTTCTTCCTACCTATCCTAAAGATGCTCCTATTATTGTTGAGGACTTGCCTGTGGCAGTTAACACTCCGGATATGGACAAGTTTGTAAATATGCTCATCAGCTTTATTGGCTGGGCACAGGGACTGGGAAGCAATAACTGGGTGGTTGCTCCTGAAAAATCTACCAGCGGATATCCTATTATCTCCAACGACCCACATGTTCCTTCTATTCTGCTTCCTACTTTCTGGTATCACTGCCATCTTCAGGGCGGGAGTTTTAATGTTGCTGGATTAATGTTTCCTGGCTTACCTGCTTTTGGAGCAGCTGATAATGGCTATATTGCCTGGGCACTCACCAATGCCTGCGCCGACCACATTGACCTATTTATAGAAAAAATCAATCCCCAAAATCCAAATCAATATTTATACAAAGGCAAATGGCAGGAGTTTAAAATCAGAAAAGAGTATATTCCTCTCAAACATAAAAAGCCCATAGAAATAGAAATTAAAGAGACAGTTCACGGTCCTGTTCTTATGCCGGAAATTCTCGGCTTTAAGCCCAAGAACCTAAAAGCAAATCAGGTATATGCGATTAAGCTGGTTGATGTTGATTTTGGCAAGTTTCTACAGGGATACCTTGATATGGCTCGTGCCAGAAATTGGGAAGAATTTAAAAAGGGATTGAAAAATATGTCTCAAGGACCTGTTGCTTGGAATCATATTTATGCGGATAAATACGGGAATATCGGATACTGGCTCAGCGGTCATATTCCCATCCGACCTGATAATCAGGGCTATATTCCTCATCCTGGGTGGAGCGGAGAATATGACTGGAAAGGATATGTTCCTTTTGAAGACCTGCCCCATATCTTTAATCCTAAAAAAGGGTATATTGCCACTGCCAACAATCGCAATTACTTACCCGGATATCCATATTACATTGGTGTTCATTATCGGCTGGAGCGCATCTTAAGAATTGATGGTGTGCTTCAAAGCAAAGAGAAATTCTCCGTAGATGATATGAAAAAGCTCCAGCTTGATGTCAAAGTGGTGGAAGCGGAGAAAATCGTCCCAATTCTAATTCAAGACCTTTCAAGGGCAAAGGATAAAAAATGTCAAAAGGCGCTCAGTGCGCTTAAAACCTGGCAAAAAAGGGGATATTTTGCCACAACTGATTCCATTGGAACAAGCGTTTATATGCTTATTCGCCAAAACCTTCAAAAATTCACTTTTAAAGACGAGCTGGGGAAAAGCTATATGGGCGCAAGCTTTGCTGGAATTACCCAAACCGCTTTAAACCACATAATCCAAGACAAAAACAGCTCTTGGTTTGATGACATCACCACAAAACAAAAAGAAACCCGCACAGAAATTGTCCAGAAATCCGCTCAAAAAGCAGTCAGCTATTTGGAGAAGAAACTGGGCAGAAATCCTCAAAACTGGCAGTGGGGAAAAATCCAGCATTCATATTTCTATACACCAGCCGGCTTTATTCCTATTTTTGGAAAAAGGCACAGAATTGGGAAATTTCCAAGAGAGGGCATTGATGGCACAGTGAACAACTCGGAAAGCATTTTTATAAAACCAATGGGATTTATCTTTTTTGCAGGTCCAACAACGAGAATGGTTATTGACTTTTCAAATCCTGCTCATATCTTTTTTAACACCACTACTGGCAACAGCGAAAACATCAAGAGCGGAAGAATGGGAAATCTTACTCAATACTGGGTGCGTGGAGAATATTTGACATTGAGTATGATTCCCCAAGAATACGAAAAAAACGCAATGGGAAAACTTGTGCTTTTGCCTTAATGGTGAAAGTTAAAAACATAAGCTAAAATCTTAGAAAGGAGAGAAACCAATGAAAAGGAAGACCCTAAAAGTTTTGGTTTTGGTGGCGATTTGTCTTTCCATAGCCATAGCCAGCACCTTCCGGGAGCAGAGAATTAAATTCAGGCAGGAGATAAATCTTAAAGTAGAAACTCCGCTTGACAAAAAAGGTCTTTACACCTCGGTAACTTTTAAAAACGAAAAACCTTGGGATTTTAAAGTTAGTGAAGAGGAAGCACAAAAAATCAAATCCTATCTTAAAGACTATTTTAATGTTTCTGACTCTTCTCTACTAAATAAAATGATTGAAGATATGAACAAAGGCAGGTTCATTGTTTATAAAGAATATTCTCCCAATGCAGATGGCGTTAATTTAAAATGCGCCTTTTTAAGCCCAAAAGTTCCCTACTGGGAATATCTTACTGACATCAATGGCATTGAAAATCTTTTCTATGTTTACAATTTCAGCGTAGAGCTGGGAAAGAAAACGCCGATTGATACTTATGTCATTCTTCAAACTCAGGGGAAATTTATGGGATTTACTAAAGCAGTGACTTTGCCTCTTATTTTCCATCAAGACGATGCCACCCGCACATTAAGCTTTAAAATGCCCACTCAGCAGGAATTGATTGAAGTGGTTAATCGTCTGCCTGTTTTAAAACCGGGCAGAGAAAGCCTTGAAGAAAGATTCATTGACCTCTGCCGAACTCACCCCTGGTTCCAAGATAAAGATGAAAAAGGAAATTACCTTGTAAGCGATGAAGAAATCTTAAAAATGCTGGATAAAGTCATTCTCCACAAAGACACCAAATGCGATGTTTATGAATGTGTGGGAAGATGGCGTGTTTGGGAAAATATATCTGACCGATATATGTTATGCACTTACTCACTACGCACAGTGGTAAATATCCGAGCATTTATTCCGCCCAACATTCCCCTGCTGGGTGCGATGTTCAAAAAGATTGCCCAGTCAATCTCTGATGAGGTCAGCGCAAAGTATCTACCTCTTTCAATGAAAAACTTCCGTGACCATACTGTTGCTTGGGCAAAGAAAAATAAAGAGGCTGAATAATACACAAAACAATGGCAGTTATTGACCTAGTCTTTCTCTGGCATATGCACCAGCCTTATTATTCCAATCCTATTGCTAAAACCTATCCTATGCCCTGGGTAAGATTGCACGGCGTAAAAGGATATTATGATATTCCTTTACTTTTAGAGGAATTTCCTCAGTTAAAAATGGTGGTTAACCTCACCCCAAGTCTTGTCAAGCAGATAAAAGAGTATAGCGAAGAAAACATCATTGACGATTTCTTCAGATTAAGCCAAAAACCAGCAGAGGAGCTGAATGATATAGAAAGAATATTTCTGCTTAAAAACTTTTTTCTTCTTAAAAAAGAAACAATGATTCAGCCTTATCCTGAATATCTGCGTCTTCTTTATAAAAGGGGAACCAGACCAATTGTAGATTTTGGGAAAAAAGCAAAAGAATTCTCAGCCCAAGAACTGCGAGACCTTCAAGTATGGTTTAATCTTGCTTGGTTTGGCTTTAAAGCCCAGAAGCGCTTTCCAGAAATAACAGAGCTAAGAAAAAAGGGAAAAGATTTTTCAGAGGAAGAAAAAAATCATATCTTGGAGCTTCAAAAAATTATATTAAAAGAACTCATTGATATATATTCACGGCTTCAAAAAGAAAAAAGGCTTGAGCTTTCCACCAGTCCATTTTATCACCCTATTCTTCCCCTGCTCTGCGATACTGAGATTGCACGGAGAGCCTCTCCTGAAATCAAGCTTCCTTCCCGCTTTGCTTATCCGCAGGATGCAAAAGAGCAAATCCAAAAAGGATTTTTGTATATAGAAAAAAATTTAGGAAGCCGACCCATTGGTATGTGGCCAAGCGAAGCCAGTGTAAGCGAGCAGGTGCTGGAGATATGCGCAGAGGAGAAAATAACCTGGCTCGCCACCTGCGAACAGATTATTGAAAAAACCAAAAAAGCCAGAAGGGCTGAGCTTATTTATCAGCCCTGGCGATTTCGGGATACAAATCTTTTTGTTGTTTTTCGTGACCGAGCCCTCTCTGATTTAATCAGCTTTACTTACGGCGAGATAGAAGCTGAGCTTGCTGTCAGCGACCTTTTGAGAAGGCTTGAGGGAATTAAAGCAGAAATAGAAGCTCTGGGAAAAAGCCGAGCACTGGTGGTAATTGCCCTTGATGGTGAGAACCCTTGGGAAAACTATCCTGAAAGCGGAAGGGATTTTCTCAGAAAAACCTTTGAAAGGCTCTGCAAAACAGAATGGATTAACCTCTCTGACCTCTCCTCTGCTATCACCAACTATCAACCAGAACGAATTGACCACATTGAGCCGGGGAGCTGGATGGAAGGAAAATTTGAAATATGGATTGGCGAGCCAGAGGAAAATCTTGCCTGGGAATATCTGCTAAAGGTGCGAAAAGATTTTGACTCCCTTTCCCAAAATGCAGATGAAAGCGCTCTTGACCTTGCTAAAAATGAGCTTTTTGCCAGCGAAGGAAGCGATTGGTTTTGGTGGTATGGAGATGATTTTTATTCTGAAATAGCCAATGACTTTGATGAAATCTTTCGCACCCATCTCAGAAATGTCTATCTTGCATTAAATCAAACCCCACCCCTTTTCCTTGAGCAACCTGTTAGATTTGACCATCCTGTCAGATTGGCTAAAAAACCTCTCGGTCTGATTTCTCCTGTTATTGATGGAAGAGAAACCAATTATTACGAATGGCAAGAAGCAGGTTGTTTTGAGGTGCTTAAAGTGCTGGGAGCGCATTACATTGAGGAGCCGTTCTTTTCCGCCATTTATTTTGGATTTGACCTTCATCACCTTTACCTTCGGCTTGACCCCCACCAGCCCCAAGAAGTTGAGCAAGACATAGAGGTTATAGTTAAATTTGAAAAACCAACTGAAGCGATTATCTCCTTTCCATTCCATCTTGAAAAACTCTCTCAGCAAAAATTTATCTTGCGAAAATTCAACCGCGAAAAGGAAATCAGCCTTGAAAGCGATTTAATTCGTAAGGAAAAAATCATTGAGCTGGCGGTCAGCTTTTCTGATTTGGGATTCTCTGCAGGAGAAGAGGTTTGGTTTAGGATTGAAATAAAATCCCAAAACCAAATCATTGCCCGCTATCCACAAGGCGGAGTGATTATCTTTCAAGTTCCTAGCCCAGACTTTGAAACAAAAATGTGGAATGTTTAAAATTCTATTCTTTTTCGCCCGCCTCTGCCTCTATCAATCCCTTTAATCTATCAAGCTCTGCTTTATTTATAGACATTAAATAAATTTGATATGATGAAAAAACACCCGGGCGGGTTTTTAATTCCTGC
>CAZQJX010000002.1:42947-48291 GCA_964592965.1 uncultured bacterium | reverse complement strand
GCTTCAGGAGTATTTGGAGAAAAGCCTTTGATTATGGCGGTTCTTGCTTTTTCAATTAATTCTTCCTTCTGCTCCATAGAATATCCCTGAACATAAATCGGCTCTCTGATTTTAATTTCAATTAGCTCTGGTCGCTTAAAGCTGTATTTTCCTTTTGGCATCATAGACTGGGTGCCTGTTATGCTAATCGGAACAATGGGCACGCCTGATTTAATAGCAAGAACAAATCCACCCTTTTTAAATTCGCCCAAACGATGGTCAGGACTGCGTGTTCCTTCCGGGAAGATGAGCACGCTTGTGCCTTTTTTGATTTTCTCCACCGCCCGGTCAAGCTCTGCCCAAGCCTGTTTGGGGTTTTTGCGGTCAATGATAATATGCCCAGTTGCCCACATAAGCTGACCAAATATTGGTATAAACTTTAAAATTCGCTTGGCAACAAACCTGGCTGGACGGGGTAGATAAGCAATCAAGCAGATAACATCAAAATAGCTCTGATGATTGGACATAAAAATGCACGGACCTTCGGGAATATCTTCAAGCCCTTCCACCCTTACCCGCACCCTGCTTAAAAAGATAATGCTTCTTGCCCAAACCTTGCTGATGGCAAAATATGACCATCTCCCCTGGTCAAAAATGAGCAGAACCGCAAGAATTGTGCCCCAGAAAATAGTAGCTAAAGCCAGAATAAGCCACATATAAATGGTATAAATTTTCTTCATCTGTCTTGTATTATATCTGGGGTTGTGCTAAATTCAAAGAAAAATTCGGAGCGAAAAAATGGGGAGCAGGTCATTAAACAAGGTGCTTTTAATAGGGCATTTGGGAGCAGACCCAGAAATTCGCTATCTACCAAAATCTGGTAAAGCAGTGGCTAATTTCCGTATGGCAACCAATGAAGTCTGGACCGACCCAGAAGGAAAACAGCAGGAGAGAACCGAATGGCACCGAATAGTTGCTTTTGGCAGGCTGGCTGAATTCTGCGGAGAATACCTTGCCAAAGGAAAGCAGGTTTATGTTGAGGGAAGGCTCCGCAAAAGAGAATGGACAGACCAAAACGGTCAGCGAAGATTTACCACCGAGATAATCGCTCAAAGCATCATTCTTTTAGGAGCAAAAGGAGAGGCTCCTGTGGGTGAAGAGGAAGAAGTGGTTTATGAACCTATTGAACAAGATGAAGAGGATGTTCCCTTCTAATCTTTCTAATCAACTCCCAGCTAGGAGAGAAAATTGATTCGTGAAACAGGCAAAGTTTATGAAATTAAGTCAGGGCTGGCACTGGTTGAGGTTAAACGAAGTGAGCTCTGCCAGAACTGCCCGAGCAAAGCTCACTGCTCACTGGTCGCGGATGAGGGCATAAGAAAGGTTTGGGCGGAAAATCCCATTGGCGCAAAGCAGGGCGATATGGTAGTTATTGCTATTGGTGGTAAAAAGCTCATTAAGGCATCGCTTTTATTTTATGTAATTCCTCTACTTGCGCTTTTTGCAGGTGCAGGATTGGGCAAATTAATTTCGCTTTCAGGGTATCGGCTGGCAATATCAGGTATGCTGGGAAATACTTTGAATAATATTCTTTTTGAGGCAGATAATCCGAGTCTTTTTCTCGGTGGATTTTTTCTGCTTTTAAGCTTTATTTTCATCTGGCTGTGGGCAAAAAGGAAATCAAAGCGAGCTGAATTCAGACCCCAGATTATTGAGGTGCTTTTAAATGAGCATAAAGAATGAAGCAAAAATTGTCTGCAGAAACAAAGAAGCAGAAAGGCGCTACCAGCTTGAGGAGCGTTATGAAGCTGGCATTCAGCTTCTTGGCACTGAGGTAAAATCCCTTCGGGAAGGAAGAGCAAACCTTAAGGATGCATATTGCAGGTTTGAAGATGGCGAGCTCTATCTGGTAGGAGCGCATATTGCCCCTTACCCTCAGAGCAAATTTTTCAATCATCAGCCAGAGCGACCTCGCAAGCTACTTTTGCATAAAAAGGAGCTGAAAAGGCTTTTAGGAAAAGTCACGGAGCGGGGCTATACCATTATTCCCACAAAGATATATTTCAATAAAAGAGGTCTTGCCAAGCTGGAAATAGCTTTGGCAAAAGGCAAGAAGCTCTATGACCGAAGAGAAGAGCTCAAAAAGCGAGATCTGGAAAGAGAGCTTCGCAGAGAAGCCAAGCTAAAGAGAAGATTTTAAATAAAGCAATGAGGGAAGGAAATGCCACAATACTATGCAGGAGTGGATATCGGCTCAATTTCAACCGAGGTTGTGCTCATTGATGAAAAAGCAGAGGTTATAAGCTATGCCATTGAGCTTAGTGGTGCAGATAGCAAAAAGGCGCTTGCCCGTGCTTTGGAATCAGCCCTTAGCCAAGCGGGAATAAAAAGAGAACAAATCGAAAAAATGGTTGCCACAGGATATGGAAGGGAGCGAGCAGGTGCTGATGAGGTAATTACTGAAATAACCTGTCATGCTCGTGGAGCTTTTCATCTTTTTCCCAGTGCACGCACCATTATTGACATTGGCGGGCAGGACTCAAAAGCAATAAGAATTGATGAGCAAGGAAAAGTGATAAACTTCCAAATGAATGACAAATGCGCAGCTGGCACTGGAAGATTTCTGGAGGTAATGGCTAGGGCATTGGAAGTGGAAGTGAGCGAAATGGGAGAGCTTGAGAAAAAAAGCTCAAAAGACCTCAGGGTGAGCAGTGTCTGCACGGTTTTTGCTGAAAGCGAGGTAGTGGGACTTCTTGCTCGGGGAGAGAAAAGAGAAGATATTATCAAAGCGGTTCACAACTCTGTGGTGGAGAGGATTTTTGGTCTGGCAAGCCGTGTGGGAATTGAGCCTGATGTGGTGGTAAGCGGTGGCGTGGCGAAAAATCAGGGCGTAATTCGTGCCCTTAAAGACAAGCTAGGCTTTGAGCCCCTTGTGCCCGATGAGCCTCAAATCATTGGTGCGCTGGGAGCAGCTCTTTTAGCAAAGGAGAGAGCAAACAGATAAAAATGAAAGGAGCGAAAAAATGGCGCAAAAAGTAGGAGTTGTAAGAGGAGAGATTTTTTTAAAGCACGACACAGGTTGGGGTCATCCTGAATGTGCTGACCGCCTCGTTTCAATTTATTCAATGCTTGACCAGAGCGGTTTAAGCCAGAAACTGGTTGAGGTTGAGCTCAGGCAGGCAACTGTTGATGAAATCTGCCTTATTCATTCAAAATCTCACTATAAGGTCATTGAAAACACAAAGGGAAAAGATGTGGTTTATCTTGATGGCGACACTCCCACTTCTCCTCATTCTTTTGAATCCGCTCTTTATGCCGTAGGAAGCTTGATTAATTTAGTGGATAAAGTCCTTGACGGCGAGCTTAACAGCGGTTTTGCTCTCATCCGACCGCCAGGGCATCATGCTGAGCGGGAACGGGCAATGGGATTTTGCCTTTTCAACAACATCGCTATTGCTAGTGCTTGGGCGCTGAGAGAAAAAGGCTTGAAAAAAATCTTAATTGTTGACTTTGATGTCCATCACGGAAACGGCACCCAGCATTCTTTTTACAAAACTAACGAGGTGCTTTATTTTTCCAGCCATCGCTATCCTTTTTACCCGGGAACTGGATATTTCAGCGAAGTTGGAGATGGCAAAGGAGAAGGCTTTACCGTAAATGTTCCTCTTCCCGGCGGAATGGGCGATGAAGATTATGATGCCGTTTATACCAAGCTCCTTCTGCCCATTGCTCTGGAATACAATCCTGAACTGGTTTTAGTTTCTGCTGGATTTGACCCATACTATCAGGACCCGCTTGGAGGAATGGAGGTTACAGAAAAAGGCTTTGCACGGCTTGCAACCATTCTTTTGGAAATTGCAAACAAAACTTGCAACGGCAAAATAGTTTTTACCCTAGAAGGTGGATACTCAATTGATGGCATTGCCAGATGCATAAAAGAAATAATTGCCCTTCTTTTAGGAGAGTCAAATCCGCTAGAGCCTTTGGGCAAGCCCACCTCAACCGCAGAAAATATCTTGGAGCAATTAATCAAATATCAAAAGAATTATTGGCGGGGGCTAGGAGAATGAAAAAGAGCATCTTGTTAATTTTTGCGCTCTGCCTTTTTATTTTTGCCTGCGAAGAAGGCGACCAGGAAAGCCCTGGCAAAATAGATGACCTTGTGTTTTTTACTGACCCGAGCGCTGTTCAGTTTTCACAGGGAAGAGTTCAGCTGGCTGAGCAAGAATTTCCCAGCCGAACCTATGCCCTTGCCTGGACAGCAACTGGTGATAACGGCGATGAAGGAGAAGCATCTCTTTATGACCTTCGCTATTTATCTGAAACTGAAAGAAAAAGCAACGGAATTGATTTCAATAAAATCTGCGATGAAAATAATTCCCTTCTCCATAAGGTTTATGGCGAGCCTTTTCCCAAGCCATCTGGCGAGCCTGAGGTATTTAATCTTATGAATTTAGAGCTCCAGCGAGGCGAGACATATTTTTTCTGCCTCTGGGCTATTGATGAAATCGCTCAGCGCTCTGCTCCTGCTTTTGCTCAGGGGAAAATCCCTTTTTTAGGAGTTCCGCTAAAAAGCCAAGAAATAAATGTAGATATGGGCGAGGTGGTTGCAGGGATTGGTGATTTTAATCAAGATGGTTATTCTGACCTTGCTCTTTCCAGTCCCAGCCAATCAAAGGTAGCAATATTTTATGGCAGAGAGGATGATGAGCTTTTTGAAATCATAGAGCTTTTCGGCTCAACCATTCGCCAGACCAAAGATATTTATGCGGATTTGGTCATAACCGGAGAGTCAGGCGAGCAATTTGGAAGCAAAATAATCAGGCTGAATGATATTGACCGAGATGGAAAAAATGATATTGCCATAAGCGCCCCCTCGGCAGGCAAAGGAAAGGTTTATTTGTTCAATTCCCCTTCCCTTTCATCTCTTTCTTCTCAATCTGCTTGGGCGGTTATTGAAGGAGAGACCACAGGCTCAAATCTTGGCAAAGATATGGCTTTTTGCAATGACCTCAATAGCGATGGATACAGCGATTTTCTTATTGCCGACCCCAACTTAGCCAAAGTATATATTGTGTTGGGCGGTGAAGATGGAAGCACTCTTGGAGCCATTCCGCAAAATGCAAATATTGCTGAAGTTGCATCAGTGGTAATTGAAGGTGATACTGCTTCTGAATTTGCTCAGGCAGTTGCCTGCGGTTCTGACCTGAACGGTGACGGCGCACCTGATATTTTGCTCAGCGCTCCTTTAGCGGAAAATGCTCAGGCAGAAAAACTGGGAGCAGTTTATTTGTTCCTTGGCGGTGATAATGGCGTAATAGATTTCTCTCAGATAAACTCCAGAAATCTTCAAATCCAGATTAAT
>CAZQJX010000002.1:16349-42847 GCA_964592965.1 uncultured bacterium | reverse complement strand
GCAGATGCCAGCAAAGCAGATATGGTTATTCAGGCTGAGCAAGGAAAAGAAATTGAAGGAAAGATTAAAGGTGGAGCAGATATAAATGAAGACGGGCACAATGATTTAATTTACCTTACTAGCTCAAACCAAGCAGTGCTTATATACCTTGACCCCACAAAGCCATCTTCTTCACTTCAGTATGAGGTTTTTTCAGCCCAATCTTCCATAACAGATTTTGCACTTGGCAATAAATTTAGCTCCACCTCTCCTCATATTGTTCTGGGGATTGCTGGAACTAGCACAGGTTATCTATTAAAATAAAAATTGATGCTGAAAAAAATTATATATAGTCTTTGCTTTTTCGCTGTTATTCTGGTGGCTTTTTCCTGCCATAATAATCAACCCAAGCTCGTCCCTGCTGATAAAGATATTCTCCTTAAACCATTAGATGAATTTACCACAGATGAGCTTAAAAAACTGCGGGTGCGAATTATAACAGATTACGGCGATATCATCATTGGTTTTTATCCTGAAAAAGCTCCTGCCACTGTTAAAAACTTTATTAAATTGGTAAGAGAAGGATTTTATGATAATCTAAAATTCCATTTGCTCGTGCCCCATCATATGATTGTGGGTGGAGACCCAAAAGGTGATGGCACCGGTGGACCCGGATATTTCATTAAACCAGAATTTAATGACCTTCCTCATAAGCGAGGAGCAGTGGGAATGTTCCACCCACCTCTTCGCGTGGATATGATTGGCTCACAATTTTATATAATGATTGCTGACGACCCGACCAAAACCAATGCCTATCCTGTTTTTGGATATGTAGAAAAAGGGTTAGATGTAGCTGACAGAATCAGCGAGCTACCAAATGAAGGACCTCACAGCAAGCCCTATCCCTGGAAAGCAAAAGTTCCTGCGACCATCAAGAAAATGGAATTGCTGGTGGAGGTGAAAAAATGAGCCCTGTTCTCAACAGCATTGGTAAAATAGCTTCATCTATTTGGGCAAGACCCAATCTTGTTCTTAAGCGGGCAAATGTTCTTGAACTTAATGTTTATGGAGAGCTGGTAGAATACAAGCCAAAGCTTAACCTGCTCCAGCGATATCTAGCTAAGCCACCAACCTGCTTTTCAGATTTGATTTTTGCTTTAAAAGAAGCAGAAGAAGATGAGCACATCAAAGCCTGTCTTGTAAAAATCGGCTATCATAATCTTGGCTGGGGAAGAACTCAGGAGCTGAGAGAAGCTATAATTTCTTTTCGGGCACGGGGCAAAAAGGCTTTTGCTTTTCTGGAAGAGGCTGGCAGTTTGGAATACTTCCTTGCCTGCGCCTGCGATGAAATAATCGTCCCACCCACCCAGAGCCTTGACCTTGTTGGTCTTTTAAGCGAGGTAATTTTCTTTAAAGGCACGCTGGATAAGCTGGAAATCAAGCCGGAATTTTTCCAAGCTGGAAAATACAAATCCGCGGTCGAGCCTTATATCCGCAATTCTATGTCCAAAGAGCATCGGGAAGCACTGGAAGAGCTTTTAACTAGCATTTATGATGAGCTGGTAAAGGCTATTGCTCAAAGCAGAGGAATTGAAAAAGAAAAAATCAAAAAAATTATTGATAATGCGCCATATCTGGCAGAAGAAGCGCTGAGCAAAAAACTTATAGATAAAGTCCTTTATCTTGACCAGCTGGAAGAGCATTTAGAGGAGATTATTGGCGAGCCAGTTCGTAAAATCAGCGCTGATTATTACTATCGCCTGCGAACACTGGCACGGGCAGGAATTGAAAATCTGCGAAGAATTCCCCGGCTTGCTTTGGTTTATGGAACCGGGATTATTCATCTAGATGAAGAATCTGGGTTCAGCCAATGGGATGAAACCCTATCAGCAGAAAATATGGTTAAGTCTTTAAAAACCATTAGGGAAAATAAGCATATTCAGGCAGTTATTTTTAGAATTGACAGCCCAGGCGGAAGCGGTTTTGCCTCTGACCTTATCTGGCGGGAGCTGAGCCTGCTTGCTGAATCAAAGCCTTTAATTGTCTCTATGGCAGATGTGGCAGCAAGTGGCGGATATTATCTGGCAATGCCAGCAAATCATATTCTTGCTCAGCCCACCACTCTAACCGGCTCCATTGGTGTTATTGCTGGTAAGATTAATCTGCGTGGTTTGTATCACAAACTAGGAATGAAAAAGGAGCAGGTAAAGCGTGGCGAAAACGCAGACCTTTATTCTGACTACTCTTTTCTTGAAGGCAAAAAGAAAACCAAGATTAAAAAAGAAGTTGAATTCTTCTACAAAGATTTTGTGGAAAAGGTTGCTCAGGCAAGAAAGCTGAAAAAGAGGGAGCTGGAGAGAAGCGCTCAGGGAAGGGTCTGGACAGGAAAGCAGGCACTTAGCTTGAAATTGATTGACGAGTTCGGCGGGCTCAGGCGGGCAATAGAGCTGGCAAAAGAAAAAATAGGTCTGCGGGCTGAGGAGCGGGTGCTTATTGAAATTTATCCTCGTCCACCCAAAAAACTCTTCCCCAGCTTTCCGCTGAGGATTCCGTTTTTGCCCATATTCAGCGGTGATGAGCTTCGCTGGCTCGGTCAGCTCGCTAAATTATCTAGAGAAAGAATTCTCTTTCTTATGCCCTTTTTAATCAAGGTTCGCTAAAATGTATTTTTGTCCGGATTGCAAAGAAATTTTTTCTGACCCAGGGATATGTCCCAGGTGCCATAAAAAGCTGGTGCCCAAGCTCAGCCCTGAGCAATTTGCCTCTCCTTTGGTAGAAATCTTTTCAGTCAGGTATCCGAGCTATGCTGAGCTGATCAAAGAGCTTTTAGAAAAAGAAGGCATATATTGTGTGCTTCAGGGAAAGGAATGGGCGGGAGCTTTTGGTGGAATATTGCCAGATAGTTTGGGAATAAGAGTGCTTGTTCCCGAATGCAAAACAGAGCAGGCTAAACAATTGATTGATGCTTATGTTGGTGAGGTGAATATATCTGCTCATACCAGAATTTGCCCTGAGTGCGGAAAGCAGATAAATCCTTTTGAGCTTACCTGCCCGTTTTGTAAAAAATCGGTCATCAAATAAGAAAGGAGGAAAAAAATGCCGTTTTGCCCGATATGCAGATTTGAATATCAAGAAGGGGTAAAAACCTGCCCTGATTGCGGAGCAGAGCTGGTGGACAGGCTTGAGCCTGAAAAGATTCTGGAAAAACTCAAACCAGCATATATAACCTCTTCACCAGCAACCTCGCAGATGATTTGCGAGCTCCTTAAAGACCAGGGCATTGCCTGCCTTACCAGCAATCAGCTCGGTTCTGCCCTTCTCCCTGTTTTTGGTGAAAGTGCAGAAATTCAAATACTGGTGCCAGAGAATAAAGCAGAGGAGGCTCAGCAGATAATCAAAGCTTATTTTGAAGAAAATCCTGAAGAAGTAAGCCTGGTGATTTGCTCCAATTGCGGTGCCTATGTTGATGCTGACCTGGATAAATGTCCTGTCTGCGGTGAGATGCTGGAAGATGAATGAATCAGCCTTTGTAAAATTTTCCTAAGTCTGAGATAAGAAGCAATTTACCTCCACCCACCAGCTTGCCAGCAACAACCTCACCAATAAAAAGTGTGTGGTCGCCGGGAGAAAATTTTTCCCTAAGCTCGCACTCAATCCAGCCCAGACAATCTTCTAAAATAGGAGCGCCTGTTATCCCCCGCTTCCAAGCCAAGCCCTTAAATTTCTCTTTTATGTCTTTGGCTTTAAATTTATCCACCAATTGCCTCTGGTCTTTGCGAAGAAAAATAACCGCAAACTTTTTGCTTTCTTCAATCATTTTATGGGTGTATCTTTTTGGGCTTACTCCTGCCAAAACTAGAGGCGGACTAAAAGATACCTGCATAAAAAGTGAAAGAGGCATACCGTTAATTTCCTCTCCCACTGCACAGGTCAATAGGTAAACCCCATATTCTGCCCTGCTTAAAATCTCTTCCATCTCCCTCACCCTTCTTGATTTAAGTTGATTTTAGTTCTAATTTTCTCAACAGTTAACTTTATTGATTTTAACCTAACCCTTCCTTGTTTCGGCAATTGCCTTCATAATTGATTCAACCTTCAACCATTTTTGCGCTATAATTTTCGGCATTATAGTTCCCGGTTAATTACGAGTTTGAAACTTTTATAAATTTTAAATCTTTTAATTTATAACTGAATTTAATTTCTAAATGGTATATTGAATTTTAAATTACAATTTCGTATTTATCTGGAATTTTGGAACAAAGGTCGTTTTGTTTTTATTGCTCTTCTTGTTAATAAATAGCCCTTAAACAATTTTGTTGACGATTTTACCTTTCTTTCAAGCTTATCATTATTACTTTTCATCAAGCACCACGAGCGCATCAACAGTTTTTGCTCCCTTTCCTTTGGGAAGAACCATAACCGGATTTAAATCCATTTCTTTAATTCGGTCCTGATGGTCATAAGCAATTCTGGCAACACGAATCATAATCTCTACCAGCTGGTCAACATCTGCAGGTGGCTTTCCCCGAAAGCCTTTTAAAATCTTCTTGCCACGAAGTTCCTCAAGCATCTGCAAAGCATCTATGCGATGAATGGGAACAAGCCTCATAGAAACATCTTCAATTGCCTCAATGAAAATTCCACCTATTCCAACAATCAGCACAGGTCCGAAATTGGGGTCACGGTTCACACCAACAATCATCTCCACACCATCGCTCACCATTTCCTGAACTAAAACACCATTAATAACTGCATCTGGTTTGTATTTTTTCGCATTTTCCAAAACCTCACGATAAGCGGTTTTCAGCTCCTGCTCATTTTTAATGCCAATTTTAACCACTCCTGCCTCGGTTTTATGAAGAATATCTCGTGAGTCAACCTTGACCACAAGCGGAAAGCCAATTTCCCTTCCTGCCTCAATCGCCTCATCTTCCTCCTGAACCAACCTCTCTCTAGTGGTGCTGATTCCATAATAACGAAGGAGCTGTTTGGATTCAGATTCGCTTAATGCGCCAGAAAAATCCTGCAGATAAAATTCCGCTGCTTTGGTTATATCTTCGGTGACCAGTTCATAAATTTCCTGTTCTTCTTGCTCTTTTTTCCTGCTCAAAAAGAAATGATAGTCTGCCATCTTCTTCACTGCCATAACCGCTTTTTCAGGAATGCCAAAGCTGGCAATTTTAAACCGCTTGTAGATATCAGGCACGCTTTGCGGGTCAAAAGCCACAGGAATTATGGGCTTGCCTGTTGCCTGCATCAAGGAGCGGATATGCTCAGCAAAAGCTTCATCTGTCCAGGCTTTGCGCTCACGGAAATCTATCCCACCACTTTTCTCGCTTCTTCCCACCTTTGCCAGCTTTTCTCTTTCTTTGGCTGCCTTGCGATATCCTTCAAAGAAAATGGAGTAAAAAAATCTAAATGTCCTTTTGCCATAGTGGCTGAGTATTCTATTAAAATATCTGACAATCATTGTGGCAAAGCCCGACCTGCCAATCCTCACTCCGAGCAGTGAGCCCAAAGTTATGATGATGTCAAAGTTTGGGTCGCGAGCCAGTGCATCCACAACCTCAAAATGTACCCTGCGATGAACCGTTCCCACCATATCCACAGGATTGCTCCTGCTCCAGAATTTCGGCAGTAATTGGTCTATTCGCTCAAATGTTTCAGGAGAAAGGGAAGGAAGCTCAAGTTCCTCGCGTGCACATAAATCAGTGGTGACAACTCCCCAGCCACCGCCCAGTGTCATAATTCCCACTCTTTTTCCTTTAGGCAGAGGAAGATTGCCAAAACAGCGGGCAAGGTCTATAAGCTCCTCTGTGTTCTGAGCTTCTATTATCCCTGCCTGCTTTGCCATCGCCTGATAAACCTTGTAAGAGCTGGCAACCGCTCCTGAATGACTAGCTGCTGCCCGTGCCCCTGCCTCGGTCTGACCAACTTTAAGAGCTATAATCGGCTTGTATTTGCTTACTCTGCTCGCAACTTCATAAAACCGCTCTCCATAATCTATTCCTTCTATGTAAAGAAGGATTACCTTGGTAAGCGGGTCTTTGCCAAAATATTCAAGAGCAAGGTCGCAGGTAAGCTGAGCTTCATTACCAGAATTTACAAACCTGCTTATTCCCAGTCCGCCTCGCTCTGCCCAGCCCAATACCTGCACACCTAAATTTCCGCTCTGGCTTAAAAAAGCTATATGACCAGCAGGTGGAAAAACCATTGCTCCTATGGCATAGAGCTTTTCTGGTGGAGAGCAAATGCCCATTATGTTAGGACCTGCCATTAAAATCCCCGCTTCATTGGCAATGCTAACCACTCTCTCTTCCAGCTTTTTTCCTTCTTCTCCTGTTTCAGAAAAGCCTGCACTTATTATCACTGCGCTTTTTATCCCCTTCTCTCCTGCCTCTTCCATTACTTTAGGCACAGCACTGGCAGGAACCGTGACCACCATTAAGTCAACTGGTTCGGGAAGGTCCTTAATGCTTGGAATTGCCTCATAGCCGTGAACAAATTTCTCCTTGGGATTAATCAAATAAAGCTTTTTGTCCCACCCGCCCAGAACCAGATTTAACGGAATGATAAATCCCCATTTGCCTGGGATATTGCTTGCTCCCACCACAGCAATAGAATTTGGCTTAAAAAGATTATCAAACCGCTCCAAACTTACTGCCATAAGCTCACCTCCTCATCTCAAGTTCAACTAAAGCACTTGCTCCTAGCGCTACCGCATCTCCCATTAAATTACTCTTAACGATTTTTGCTTTTTTTGCACTAAGCTCCACTGCCATTTTTTTTACATAAGAACGAATCACCTTCACCAAGCTGGGATTGCCTTTTATCACTCCGCCGCCCAAAACCAAAACATCAGGATTAAGCATACTGATCAAATTGGCGCAAAGCATTCCTAATCCCAGCTCAGCCTCTTCCCAGATTTTTTTAGCAACCGGGTCTCCTTTGCGGGCAGCATCAGCAATGGTTCTGGTATTTATTTTGCTCAAATCTCCTTTTACCATCTCATAAACCATCGGACTCTTTCCTGCTTTTACTGCTTTCCTCATACGATTTTCCATTGGCACTCCACCAGCATAAGCCTCATAACAGCCACGCTTTCCACAATCACATTTAATACCATTGGGACGAAAAATCATATGCCCCACCTCTCCTGCTGTTCCTGTTGCACCTTCTACCAGCCTGCCATTACAAACTATCCCGCCACCAATGCCCGAGCCAACAAAAACCGCTACCAGATTTTTATATCCTTTGCCCGCACCATAAATAAACTCACCCCAGGCAGCTGCATTGACATCATTTGCCAGCCGAATTTTTACGCCTATTCTTTTCTCAAATTTCTTTCCGAACTGCAATCCATACCATTTGAGATTGGGAGAATTATCAACATAACCGCTTTCTGGGTCAAGCTGACCAGCAAGACCAACCCCAATCATCGGCAATTGAGCCTTTTTAATTTTATGCCTTGCCAAAAGCTCTTCAACGGCTCTGCTTGCTCGCTCAACAATTGGTTCAACCTTCCAGTAGCTTTCTGTTGGAATCTGCAGTTTTTCTACAATTTCTTCTCCTTTTAATAACAAGATTTTGGTTTTGGTGGCACCAATATCAATTCCCACTCTAAACTTCATTCTTCTCCCCCTGAGCCTTTATTTTTTCATTCTCAGGAACCGCCATTCCGCCTGAGATAATGGTCTGAAAAGCCTCTTCCACGCTCAGCTCCAGTTCCTTTACCTTATCTTCTGAAACCATTACCAAAAACCCGCTGGTAGGATTGGGAGTAGTGGGAATGAATATGTTAAGCATTCTCTTCCCAACTGCTTGGTCAAAGAATTCTCCGCTTTCTCTGGTAACAAACCCGATTACCCAGCTATCCTCTTTGGGATATTCCACCAGCACCACCCTGCTGAATTTCTTTTCTTTATCGCTGAGTATGCTGGAGATGAGCTGGCGTGTAGCTTTGTAGATAGTGCCTGCGAGCGGGATTCGGTTAAGGAGATTTTCGCCAAAGCTCACTGTTTTGCGCATTACATAGGTTCTTGCCAGTGCGCCCACAATGAGAATGGCTCCAAGAACCAAAATCAATCCCAGCAAAAAATCCGTGGCGTTTAAGGCAAATTCCAGCGCCCGATTTAGCCAAGCTGGCTCTTTAGGCAGGCTTACCAAGCTATGAATAAGCCCTGGGATAATCCCAAATCTGAGTTTATCTGCTACCCAGCGAATCAGCCAAAGCAAAATCAAAATCGTAACCACTCCGGGCACCAAAACCAAAACACCTGCAAAAAAATATTTACGAAAAGCTGATTTTAACTTCTGCCACATCCAGAAAAATTTAACACCCCAAAACCACAGCGTCAAACCTTAAAGAAGCTGATTTTGACTGCTTAAAAAGTATCTGCTAAAAAGACTTCTAGGAGGTGAAAAAAATGCTTAAAAAAAGCAGATATTTTTTATTCCTCTTTTTCCTTCTGGCTATAAACGCTTCTGCCCAAAAGTTAAGCGGTATCAACCTTGAAGGAATAGACCCTGCTCAGCTAGCTCGTCTTTTTGAGCAGGGAAATATGGTGCTGGTAAAAACCAATCCTGATGGCACCTTAAAGGAAGTTGTTGCTGGCGCTTTGGTTAACGCACCTCTGGATGTTGTTTGGGAGGTAATTAACGATTATCCTCACTATCCTGAGTTTATGCCTCAGACAACTGCTGAGAAAATAGTTGAGAAAAAATCAGCCACCCAGCTCATCACCGAGCAAACAGTGGAGATTAAAATTTGGCTAATTAAGGTTCACCTTACTTATCAACTCCTTCATAAGCTTGAGCCTAAAAGAAAAATACGATTCACTCACTATGCAGGAGACCTTCCGGGAACCAGTGGCGGATGGGATTTGCTCCCAGTTCCCGAAACCAATCAGACCATAATTTTTTATCTCCTTTATTCCAACCTTACTTCTCTTTCCTGGCCTGTGGGCTCCATTATGAAAAGCCAGCCTGACTTTTTCACCGCAGTAAATGTCTCTACCGCAACACTGGTGGTAAAGGCAGTGAAAAAAGAATCTGAGAAAAGGGCTCAACAAGAAAAATAGGAAAAATATATCTCCAAACCAGCATCCGTGATAAACCAAAGACCAAAATAAAGCATTGCCAGACCGCAAATAATAAAAACCACCATCTGAAGCTTTCTTCCAAAAAACCGCCCGCCTTGAAAACTCAGCCAGCTCAAAAATTGATACCAGAAAAGGTCACAAAACCAGTGAACAAACAAAAGCAAAACCAATCCCAAAATCCCGAATTCTATTGAGCGCAAAACCAAATTCGCTCCAACCGTTGCCCACCAGACCAGAAAATAAGGATTGCCTACACTTAAAAGTATGCCAGCGCTAAAGGAGCTAATTTTTTTCTCCTCAGTCTTTATCCCCTCTACCTGGTATCGCCTCAGCATATCAACCGCCATCCAAAGCAAAATTCCTCCGCCAAAAATTCCAATCAAAACTTTTACCAGCGGGATTTTAAAAACCATTGCCAATCCAAAATAAATTCCCAAAATAAGCGGAAACTCCACCACTCCGTGTCCGACCGCAACCATTGCTCCTGCATAAGGCTTGCTGCTTCCGTGCGCAAGGGTTATGGCAGTGATTGGTCCTGGCATCAAAACCCCACTCAGGCTGATAAAAACCACCGATACCAAAAAAATCCAAAGGCTCATTTTCTCACCCCAACTTCAATCCCATTATTATTTTTTCTATTGGCTCATTGACTATATGCTCATACAAAGTGAGCGGGGAGCGGAAAAGCTCAGAAAATCCCAAATGATAATAAAGCCCAAGCGCTCTTTTATTCCTTGAAGTGGTGACTAAATGAACTGCTCGCACTCCCCTTCCCTTCAGGTAATCAAAATACCTAAGCATAAGCGCCTTTCCTATTCCCTTTCCTCTATACTCTGGCGGAGCAATATTTATGTGAAGGTGGGCAGGATATTCTTTAATTATCCTTTTCATTGGCGCTTTGAACTCTCCTTTTAACCAGCTTCTTATGCTTCTAAAAACAAATTGCCAGTTTTTGCGATGAAGAAAAAATCCGCTCAAAAGCGCCTTGCGGAAAATCTTCGGCTGAATCTCCTCTTTAAAGACCCGTTCCTGACGAAAAGTATCCACACAGCCAAGCAGATATCCCACCACCCTTCCATCAGCTTCTGCGACAAAACAGCTCTCTGGCTCATAATCCGTCCAGTAAGTTGTCCAGATGTCAGCGAAAATCTCTCTCCCCATAAAAAATATCTCTATGGGCTCGCCCATAAATCCAGTTTCACAGCAAATCCATCTCACTGCCTCTCGGTCTTTTGGTTTGTAGCTCCGAATCTGAAAATTCATTTTCTAATATTTTCTCTTTATCTTTTCCCCTGTCAATTTCTCTGTCTTTTTCTGAACGAAAAATATAAAGATTACAAAAATTTCTAACCTCACTTCTCACCCGGCTGATCATTCCCTTTTCCTCAAGCTCTTTTAATGCCCTGCAAACCGTTGAATGAGAGCGGATTCCAGTTGCCTGAACAATAGCCCGAAAGCTCACCTGCGCCATTGGCAGAGCTTGGGAGCGTTTTGTCAGCAAAAACACCCAGACCAAAAACGCACTCGGGCTCAAACGAACCTCTTGCTTTTCAAAATAATTGTTCAGCGCCTCTAAAACTTTGCTTCTCATTTCCGACCTCCTTTGATTTTTTCTTCCCTTCATATATGTAAAATTGTTTAAAACTTTGCTTTGAACAAAGCTGGCATTAAAATACTTTTTAAATGAGCAAAAAAATTCGCCTTGACCAACTTTTGGTGGAAAAAGGTCTTTGCGAGACTAAAAGCAAGGCACAGGCACTTATCCGCACAGGAAAAGTGGTTGTAGATGGAAATCCTATCACCAAGCCAGGCACACAAATCTCACCAGATAAAGAAATCAAAATCAAAGAGGGATTAAAATATGTAAGCAGAGGCGGAATTAAATTAGAATCAGCAATTAACCACTTTCGGATAGAAGTTAAAGACAAAATCTGCCTTGATGTGGGCGCTTCAACAGGCGGATTCACCGATTGTCTTCTTAAATTTGATGCTCAAAAAGTTTATGCGGTGGATGTAGGAAAGGGTCAGCTTGACTGGAAGTTAAGAAATAATCCAAAAGTGGTGGTTATTGAAGGATTTA
Organism: uncultured bacterium; assembly: GCA_964592965.1. Lineage (GTDB taxonomy): Bacteria > RBG-13-61-14 > RBG-13-61-14 > RBG-13-61-14 > DRUE01 > CAZKMM01. The sequence continues at coordinate 31,687 of CAZQJX010000002.1, read as the reverse complement.
ATGCCCGCTACCTATCCGAGCAAATCATTCCCGAGCCTATTCAGCTTGCAACCATAGATGTTTCTTTTATCTCCCTCACCCTGATTCTTCCTGCTGTCAAAACCGTGCTTGCTGATAAGGCAGAGATGCTCGCACTGGTCAAGCCTCAATTTGAGCTTCCGCCAAAATTTGCCAAAAAAGGTGTGGTGCGCTCAGAAAAAGACCAGCTGAAAGCAGTTGAAAAAATCCTAAACTTCAGCCAATCAATAGGATTTTTAACTAAAGGGTGGACAAAAAGCGCAATCAAAGGTCCTAAAGGGAATCAGGAATATTTTGTTTATCTGGTCAATGCAGGCTGAGGTTTGGGCATTAAATGAAGCTTTTTATAAGAGCCAGATTTATTTTTAAATTTTATCAAAAATTTCCAAATTTTGTATGAAAAATCCTCATTGGTAGATTAAAAATAAAAATTTTTTACTTGATTTTCAAGCTAATAGACAAACAATTTAAACTTATACATTATGAAAAATCTCCGCTTAATTTTCTTTTTATTTTTGTTTTTATCATTTCAATATTTTGTGTCCAATAAAAAAATGCCCAAAGTATTGATTTTTTGGTTTACAAAGGTTTTGTTTTTTGCTAATATTTAGAATTAAGGAAATTTGCGCAATGCTCAAAGGGGGATTTTATGTGGCTTAAAAAAATAGAGCTGATTGGATTTAAATCTTTTTATGAAAAAACTGTTCTGGAATTTGGACCTGGTGTTACTGCCATTGTTGGACCTAATGGATGTGGCAAGAGCAATATTGTGGATGCGGTTCGCTGGGCAATGGGTGAGCAGAGCCTTCGCAGTCTTCGTGCCAAAAGCAGTGAGGATTTAATTTTTGCAGGAACGAGCGAATTTCCTCCCTCTCCTTTTTGTGAGGTGACTTTGGTTTTTGACAATCAGCAGGGAGATGCTCCCAGTCAGTTTCGGGAATTTTCTGAGATTGAAATCACAAGAAGGCTGACTCGTGAAGGAGAAAGCGAGTATCTTATTAACCGCTCCCGCTGTCGGTTAAAGGACATTGTTGAGTTCTTTTTAGGAACTGGCTTAGGCAAGCAGGCTTATTCCATTATAGAGCAGGGAGAGATAGAGCGGATTTTGCAGGCAAAGCCAGAGGAGATTCGGGCGCTGATTGAGGAAGCTGCTGGCATAAGCAGGTATCGGTTTCGCAGAGATGAAGCAAAGCGAAAGATGGAGCAAACCCGGCAGAATCTTGAGCGTGTGAGGGATATTCTTTTGGAGCTGAAGCGTCAGCTTAATTCATTGAGCAGGCAGGCGAAAAAGGCTGAGCGCTATCGCAGGTATAAAGATGAGCTTAAGGAGCTTGAGGTAAGCATTTTTGTCTGGCGGGCAGATGGAATTAAGCGAGAAATTTCCTCCTTTAGCCAGAAGATTAAAGAAAAAACAGAGCTTATTCAGGGGCTTGAAAGCGAGTTTGCCAAAATTCAAGCTGATGAGCAGGACAAAAAGAGCAGAGTTATTCTTTTAGAAAGCCGGCTGGACGAGCTTAATGGCAAGAGTGTTGATATTCGCTCTGAGCTTCAGCGACTTGATAGTGAAGAGCAGTTTTTAATTGAGCAAAAATCCATAGAGCAGAAAAACATAGAGAAGCGCAAGCTGGAAATTGATGAGCTTAAATCCAATCTTTCCCGTCTTTCCCAGCAGATTGAGGAAAAGAGCGCTCAGAAGAATGAAATAGAATTTGAGCTTATTTCCATAAATGCTGACCTTGAGGCAAAAGAAAAAGATTTAATTGAGAAAAGAAAGCAGTTTTCCCAGCTTAAATCAAGTTATGATGAAGTGCTTAAGAGGATAAATGTGCTTCGTGAGGAGCTAGCTCGTTCAGATGAGCGAGAAAGAGCAATTGAGCAGGAGCATAAGCGCGCAGAGAGGGAGCTTGCCCGGCTGAAAAGGAGAATAGATGAACTTGAGCCTCATTTAAAAGACCAGCATCAGCGCTCTTTTAATTTCAATCAAAACCTTTACGAGCTGAAAAAATCACTCAGCGAGCTTGACGAGAAGCTGAAGAAAAAGCAGGACGAGCTTGAGCGTGCTCGTGCGCTTGCCTCTGAGCAGAGCGGTCGGGTTGATGAGATTCGTTCCCGCTACCAAGAGGTTCGGGCAAAGCTGGAAAGCCTTGCTGAGATGATTGAGGGGCTAGAAGGGTTTGAGCGAGGCGTAAAATTCGTTCTTGAAAAAGCTCGCTCCCAGCCAGATAAAAATGGCGTTTATGGCTTGCTGGCGGATGTAATAGAGACCCAGCCTGAATACGAGCAGGCAGTAGAGGCGGTTTTAGGAGAGCGCATTCAGAGCATTCTGGTGGAGAGTCCTGAGAGGGCGGTTGAGGCAATTGAATGGCTCAAGGCAGAATCCGCTGGCTGGTCTGCTTTTGTTCCTTTAAAATTAAAGTGCGAACAAAACATCAGCATACCTGAGAGCTTTCGTGAAAAAGGAGCTCGTCCTTTAATTGAGCTGGTGCAGGTGCGGGAAGGTTTTGAAAAAGTGGCAGAGGCGCTTTTGGGAAGTGCGGTTCTGGTCAAAGATTTAAATCAAGCGTTCAGCCTCTGGCAGGAGAATAATTTTAATGGAGCGTTTGTCACTCCTGAGGGTGTGGTTTTAGACCCGCTGGGAATTCTCTGCGGTGGCAAGAAAGACCAGTCAGGCATTTTAAGCAAAAAGCGTGAGTATAAAGAGCTTAATGAGGAAAAGAACAGGCTTTTGCTTCGGCTGAAATCAGCTGAGCAAAACCTTTCTCAACTTAAGTCTCAAGTCCTTCTTCTTGAAAAGGAGCTGGCTGAGTTAAAGGAGCGAAGGCACAAGCTTGAGCTGGAAATTCTCACCCAAGAAAAAGATTTAAAACGCACAACCGACCAGCTCAACCAGTATTCAGACCAGCTTAACAAATTAAAAGAACAAGAAAAAGAGCTTAGTGAGCTGATACTCTCTTTCATTAAAGAAAAATCAGAGCTGGAAGAAAAAAGAAAACTATATCAAAATGAGCTTTCTTCTCTGGAGCAAAAATCCGCTCAGCTTGATGAGGAGCTTAAAAGAAGCGAAACTGAGCTAGATGAGCTGGAGAAGGAATTCTCTTCTATTTCTCAGGAGCGTGCCCGTTTAAAAGAGAAGCTGGTTGGTCTGGAAGAAACACGAATCAGCATTATTTCTACTCAGGAGCAAAACGAGGCACGGCTGAAAGAGCTTAGCAGAGAAATTGAGCAGAGCGAGCAAAAAATTCAAGATATAACCGCAAGGCTTGAAAGGATAAAATCTTTACGCACAGAGCTGAGTGAGCAGGCAGAGCTTATCAAGGCGCGGTATCAGGAGCTGGAGGCAGATAAAAATTCTTTTGAAGCTGAGCTTGCAAAGCTGGCTGAGCGAGCAAAGGAGCTTGGGGAAAATATCCAGCGAGCCCGGAGGGAGCTTGACGAAATTTCTCTTGCAAAAAGGGAAAAGGAGCTTGAACTTGCGCATCAGCGCCAGATGCTCAAAAACCTGTATGAGCTTGAGCTTGATGATGTATATGCAACCTACATTGAAAAAATAAGCTCAAGTGAATTTGACCCAACTTCTTGCCAGCAAAGGGTTGATGAGCTTCATCGGCTTATTCATCGTATGGGAGAGGTCAATCCCACAGCTTTAGAAGAGTATCAAGAGGTTTTGAGCAGGTATAATTTTTTATCGGAGCAGGAGTCAGACCTTTTAGGTGCTTTGGAAAAGCTTGAGCAGACCATTCAGCGGATAAATCAGGAGTATCGCCGGCAATTCAAATCCACTTTTGAAAGTGTGAATCAGCTTTTTCAAAAGCTATTTCCAAAGCTCTTTGGCGGTGGCAAGGCAATGCTGGTGTTGAATGATGAAGGAGACCTTTTGGAAAGCGGAATAGAAATCATAGCCCAACCACCTGGCAAAAAGCTTCAAAGCTTAAGCCTGCTTAGTGGCGGTGAGAAGGCGCTTTGTGCGCTTGCTCTTATCTTTGCTCTTTATCTTAATCGTCCCAGTCCGTTTTGTCTTTTGGATGAGGTTGATGCCTCTTTAGATGAGGTAAATATTGACCGATTTAATCAGATGATTAGGGAGCTGGCTAAAAACTCTCAGATGATTCTCGTCACTCACAACAAGCGCACAATGGAGCTTGCAGATATTATTTATGGAATTACTATGGAAAGACCCGGCATTAGTAAGGTTGTTTCAGTTAAGCTGGAAGAAGTTGCCTGAAAGGATTTGACAAATGTTTAAAATCATCTCTGTGCTGGGTTTTGTTTTTTTATCTGCGCTTTTTTCAAAAGAGAAAAAGCCCAGTATTTTTGAAAAATTTAAAAAAGGGCTTGAGCGAACCAACAAGCTTTTAAACACCAATTTAAGTGAGCTTTTCCGCACCGCCAAGCCTGTTCGCAAGGTTCGTGACCAGCTGGAAGAGCTACTTATTACCTCAGACCTTGGCGTAAAAACCAGCATTAAATTAATTGATGAGCTGGAAAGAAAGATTAAAGGAGATGCAGGGCTTGAGGATATCAAATCTGAGCTTCGCTCGCAGATTTTAAAGATTCTCAAGCCTTTAGAAAAGCCACTTATTCTTCCAGAGAATTTTGAAAAGCCATTTGTGATTATGGTTGTGGGAGTAAACGGCACAGGAAAGACCACAACCATAGGAAAGCTGGCAATGCGATTTGCCAAACAGGGCTATAAAGTTCTGCTTTCTGCTGGTGATACCTTCCGAGCAGCTGGAATTGAACAGCTGGAAGAATGGGCAAAGCGTGCGGGCGCAGATATAGTCAAGCACAAAGAGGGTGCAGACCCAGCAGCAGTATGTTTTGATGCCATCAATGCAGGAAAAAGCAGAGGAGCTGATGTTGTCATTATGGACACAGCTGGACGGCTTCACACCAAAACAAATTTAATGGAAGAGCTCAAAAAGGTTAAGCGTGTTTCAGAAAAGGCTCTTGGCAGAGCCATAGATGAGGTCATACTTGTGCTTGATGCCACCACAGGTCAGAATGCTATTGAACAGGCACGGGTATTTTCAAAAGAGCTGGATATTACTGGAATTATTCTCACCAAGCTTGATGGAACTGCCAAAGGCGGAATTATTGTTGCCATTGCTGACCAGTTTCAAATTCCCATCAGAATGGTTGGCGTGGGCGAACAGATAGATGACCTTGCTGAGTTTAAGGCTGAGGAGTTTGTGCAGGCTTTGATTTAACCTTCCTTTCCAAAAGCTTCTTTAAAACCTCTTCAGGAGCAGGAAAAATCTCTGGCTTTAATAAATGAGCTTGCAAAAGATGCTCATAAGCTCTATCTGGCTTATTCATTGCCAGCAAGGTTAAGCCGTAGTTATAATGCGCCTCTGCATAGTTCGGGTCATAGCTGAGTGCAAGCTCATAATAATAAACAGCAAAGGCATAATCTTTTTTCAAAGCATAGGCATTGGCTAAAGCAAGATGCGCCTCTGGATATTTTCTTTTGATTTTTATGGCTTGTTTTAGCTCAAAAATTGCTTGGTCGTAATTTCCTTTTTTGAGATAAGCCAAGCCAAGATTGTAGCGAAGCGCACTGCGAAGCGGTCGGTCATTCCAGTCAACCAACTGGACATTGCCGAGCCAGAAAAAAACCAAAAGAATGAACATACACGCACCCACCTTGCCCCAATTTCTCTGCCAGATATATCCAAAAAAGCGCTCAATTCCCACTCCTGCAAAAATAGCCAGAGCAAAAATCAACGGCATACGATACCTGCTGATTACAAAAAACAAAACCACACTCAGCCCATAAAACACAAAGTAAAGCTGTAAGTATCTTAGCTTTTTATTTGAAAAACCTATAAAAAATCCCAATAGCCCAATTGGCAAAAACAATCCCAAGTGAAAATGAGCCAAAATTCTTAAAATGCTGATTTTCTCTGCGTGATATTCAATGTCTCTGTTGTTAGAAACCTCTTTTTTATTAAGAAGATAGTAAACCTTTTTCAAGAATAACTTTATCCAAGCTGATGGATTTTGAAAAATCTCTTTTAAGCTCTGCCTGACCCAATAAGCATTTACCTCTGATTCTTTCAGCTCTCTCCCGGTGTTCTTCTCAGCAATATACAAAGCTACCAGCCAGACAATTTCATCTGACCAAGGGTCATCACCTACCCGAGCAAGGAATTTTCCATCAAGGTTTCTTCGGTAAAGAGGTAATATGACGCATCTTCCATCTGCATCTCGGTTATTTCCAATCCAGAAGTTAATTCCTGCCTGCGATGCGAGCGGAAGCGGGTCTTTGGCAACAATTAAGTTTCTTAAAAAAACAGGCATTATAAAAAGAATGATTAAAACCAAAAAAGCGATTGCGCTTTTAGCTCTCTTTTTCAAAATCCAATAGAAAACAACTGCAAGGGCAAAAAGCAAAATATTGGGACGAAACAAGCTGGCAATTCCTACCAATGCTCCTGCGCAGGCGGATTTTTTCCAGTTCTCATCAACATAAAAAGTTAGAAAATATAAAGCCAAAAGATTAAAAAAACAGGCGCAGGTAGTTATAAGAAGCTCGCCAGAAAAATATACATTCAGCCAGTAGCAGGAAAGAATTAAACCGCTGATACTTCCTGCCCATAATTTTTTAGTCAGCCTATATGCAAAGACAGAAGCTAAAGCACAGCTTACTGCATCCAAAACCGCCTGAAACAGACGGGGCGCAAGCAAACTTCCACGAGCAATCCATTCCCAAAAAGCAAGAAGGTAAAAATAAGCAGGTGCCCTGAAATAAGCACGCATTCCCAAGCCCAAGCCAGAAAGAATTCTCTCTGCCATTTTTTGATGGCTGGCAGGGTCAAGAAAAAGAAGGTTCCAAAAGTCAGAATGAAAATACTGCCAGAGATAAATCAATCTTAGGCAAAGAGCAAAGAAGAATATTCCTGAAAAAATAAAAAGCGAGCGGTGCTTTTGACTGGCGGGTTTTATTTTTTCTCCTGCTCCTTTTCTTTTTTAGCCTGAGCTATAATCTTCTCAGCAATATGAGGTGGAACTTCCTCATAATGAGAAAATTCCATTGTAAAAACGCCTCTTCCAGAAGTCATTGAATCAAGGTCAGGTGCATAACGAAGCATTTCTGCCAAAGGCACCTGCGCCCTAATCACCTGCATTGAGCCTTTTCTTTCCACTCCGAGCAATCTTCCCCTCCTGCGGTTCAGGTCGCCAGTGACATCTCCAGTGCATTCCTCAGGAACAGTCACCTCAACATTCATAATTGGCTCAAGTAGCACCATACCTGCTTTTTCACAGGCAGCTTTAAAGCCGAGCGAACCTGCTATCTGGAAGGCAAGGTCTGAGGAGTCAACCTCATGATATTTTCCATCATAAAGCCTTACCCGAACATCAGTCACAGGATATCCTGCCAAAATACCCTTTTCCATTGCCTCTCGCACGCCCTTTTCCACAGAAGGAATATACTGCCGAGGAATAGCACCACCAACTATTTCATCAACAAATTCAAATCCCGCTCCTCTTGGAAGTGGCGAAACCTCAAGCCAGCACCACCCATACTGACCACGACCACCTGTCTGCTTGCGATACTTTCCTTCTCCTTTGGCTGTGCCTCTGATGGTCTCAAGATATGGAATCTTGGGCTCTTTCAGGTCAACCTCCACCCCGAATTTACGCCTCATTCGCTCAAGCGCTGTTTCTATGTGAATCTGTCCCATTCCAGAAAGGATAAATTCATTGGTCTGATAGTCTCGTTTGAGCTGTAAGGTGGGGTCTTCTTCGGTCAGACGGGAAAGTGCCTGCGTGAGCTTTTCCTCATCCTGCTGGGTCTTAGGAACAACTGCAAAGCTTATCACCGGTTGAGGCCATTCAAACCCAGGCAGAATTATAGGATTGGACTCTGAGCAGAGCGTATCACCTGTCTGCGTCTCTTTGAGCTTGGGAATAGCAACAATATCACCTACCTTAGCTGAATTAACCCCTTCGGTCTGGTCGCCGTTAAGAGCAAACATCTGCCCTATTCTCTCCTTAACATCTTTGGTGGAATTGTAAGTAAGGGAATCAGCCATCTGCACTCCAGAAAACACACGGACCAAGCTCAGCTTGCCCCGATACGGGTCTGCCACTGTTTTAAAAACCAGTCCGCAAAAATCTCCATCTTCACTGGGAGTAATTTCCCACTCTTCATCTGCTTTTGCCTTTTTTGCCTTAATGGGCTTTCTTTCCAAAGGATTGGGCAAACAGCGAACTAGCGCATCCAAAAATATATCCACACCGATATTTTTAACCCCAGAACCGCAAAGCACAGGAAAAACCGTGCCCTGCTTTATACCTTCACGAATGGCATCGTAAATTTCTTCTTCACTGAGCTCCTCTCCTTCCAGATATTTTTCCAAAAGGTCATCACGGGATTCTGCCACTGCTTCCAGCATTTTTTCTCTGTATCCTGCGACTGCCTCTTTCATATCTTCAGGAATATCGCTCTCCTGCTTTTTCCCGCTTGCGTCATCAGGGTATAGGTAGGCTTTCATCTTGACTAAGTCCACCACTCCCTTAAATCCAGCTTCTTTGCCAATGGGAATGGTGAGCGGGCAGAGGGAGATTTCAAAAGCCTTTTCTATGTCATTAATGGTGGCATCAAAATCCGCTCGCTCACGGTCAAGCTTGCTGATAAAAAATATCCGCGCCAGCTCAAGCTTCTTTGCCTCCTCCCAGAGCTTCTCAGTAAGAACCTTTACCCCATCAATGGCATCAATTACAAAAATAGCACTATCCACTGCCCGAAGGGCATTTTTTGCCTCAGTAATAAAATTCGGGTCGCCCGGAGTATCAACTAGATAAACTAGGTGCTTATCCCATTCAAAATGACCAACCGCAACTGCCATTGAAGAATGGCGCTTTTTTTCTTCAGGCTCAAAATCCAAAATAGAGGTCTCGTCATCAACCTTTCCCAAACGATTGTTAACTCCAGCAAGATAAAGCATAGCCTCTCCAAGCGAGGTTTTTCCCGCTCCACCATGAGCAAAGAGCCCGAAGTTTCTTAAATTCTTTCTCGGATAGTCCTTCATTTTTGAGCTCCTTTTTTCACTTAAGGATTTAATCGGGATTTTATATTAATTACTAGCTAGGAGTTTGTCAAACCAGAAAATATAAAGAGCTAGCTTGACAATCCGATGTCAGAGAATATCATAAATTCAAGATGGTAGAGCGGTTTCAAGATGACCAGCAAGCTAATTCCTTCCTTGAATACCTGATAAGTCAGGGGTTGCAGGGAAATCACATTCTTTTCAGCAATGACCAGATTCGCAGGGCTTTTTCTAAATCCGAGCACGAGCTTGAGCGTCTGGGCTCGCAAAAGGTTGAGCAGGTAAGAGAAGTGCTGAGGGAAATTCTTACCCTGCCCAATATGGAGGAAAAAAAGGAATTTATCCAGAGGCTCCCAGAAGATATTCAAAACATCATCATACTTTTATATTTCCAAATTCTTGAAAAAAACCTTCTTTCCAAAAAACCCAAACTCCATTAAATCTCAGGAGGAAAAATGCCAGAGGAATTTAAACTAACAGATGAGGAGAAAAAATTTCTACTTAAAATTGCTCGTCAAACCATAGAGACCTATGCTCGTGAAGGAAGAAAACCCAAGCTACCTAGCCCGGACCAAGTTAGTGAAAATCTTCGCTCAAAAAGAGGAGCTTTTGTCACGCTTCATAAAAAGGGTATGCTTCGTGGTTGCATAGGAGTTTTTGAAGGAAGGGGTCCTTTATATCAGACTGTTTCTGAGATGGCAATAGCCTCTGGCTGGGAAGACCCACGCTTTCCACCGCTTGATGAAAGCGAGCTTAAAGATATTGAAATAGAAATTTCAGTATTAAGCCCGCTCCGAGCTGCAAAGCCTGAGGAAATAGAAGTGGGCAAGCACGGGATTTATATTACCAAAGGATTTTATCGGGGGGTGCTTCTTCCTCAGGTAGCAACTGAATATGGCTGGGACAGAGAAACCTTCCTTGCCCAAACCTGCATCAAAGCAGGACTCAACCCTGATGCCTGGAAAGAACCTGATACCAAAATTGAAATCTTTAGCGCTGAAGTCTTTTCTGAAAAAGATTTCCAATAAAAATGTTCCTGAATGCTATTGAAGAAAACCTAAAATTAGCCATTTCTCAGAACAGGCTGGCAAATAGTTATCTTTTTCTTGGTCCCAGAGGCGTAGGCAAGTTTAATTTTGCCCTTAGATTCGCAAAGGCGCTGAACTGCGAGCAGGGGAATTTTCCGCCCTGCGAGAATTGCCCTTCTTGCCTGCAAATCTCAAAGCTTTCTCATCCTGACCTGCATATTCTTGAAGTAAAAGAGGAAGAAAGGCAGATTAAAATTGATGAGGTTCGGCAGTTTCAAGAGCGCATTTCCTACCGAGCTTTTCAAGCTCGCTGGAAAATCGCAATACTCAAAGACGCTGACAAACTAACGGTTCAAGCAATGAACGCTCTTTTAAAAACCCTTGAGGAACCGCCTAAAAACACCATTTTAATTCTCACCTCTTCTAATCGGAGCAGGCTTCTTCCAACTGTTGTCTCTCGCTGTCAGACCATTCGCTTCTCTCCCGTTCCAGAACAAGAAATAATCAGCTGGCTGGAAAAAGAAATGAACATTCCCAAAGACAAAGCCCGCATCATCTCCAGCTATGCTGAAGGAAGCAAAGAGCGGGCAGAGCAGTTCCTTACTCTGATTGACACCCGCAAGAGCTTTCTTAAAAACTGGCTGGAAATAAAAAATCTCAAAGCAGGAAAAAACTTTGAGCTAGCCCAAAACCCCGGCTTTACCAAAAATGTAGAGACCTATCTTGAATTTCTCATAAACTGGTATCGCGACCTTTTGCGGGTTAAACTGGGAAAAGAACCTGTATTCAATCCTGATTTTGAAAAGGAGATAAAAAGCCACGCTTCAAGAAAATCACTCAGGCAAATCCTTTCTAGCCTAGATGTGCTTTTGCGATTAGAAGAAGACCGATTAAACTATAACATACAGGCGCAGACAATTGGCGAGCAGATTATATTAAAGCTGGATTGAAAAATGGCAGAAGCAGAGAAAAAATCAACAGGCGAGCAGAAGGAAAAAAGGCTGGTAGGAGTAAAGTTCAAAACCGCAGGCAAAACCTATTTTTTTGAAGCAGGAAGTGAAGAGCTTAAATTTGGTGATTTTGTCCTTGTTGAGACCGAGCAGGGACTGGCTATGGCTCGTGTGGTCACTCCTGTTTTCTCTCTTCCTGTTGAGCAGTGCCCAGAGGACTTAAAGCCAGTGATAAGAAAAGCCACTCGCGCTGACCTTGAGCGGGAAAAGAAAAACCGTGAAAGAGAGGCACGGGCATTTGAATTCTGCTTGGAGCGAATCAAAGCTCGTGGTCTTAATATGAAGCTGGTAAAAGTAGAATATATGCATGATGGCAGTCGGGTTATTTTTTATTACACAGCGGAACAGCGTGTGGATTTCCGCGAGCTGGTAAAAGACCTTGCCCACAAGCTCCATACCCGCATAGAAATGCGTCAAATTGGTGTTCGTGATGAAGCCAAACTGGTCGGTGGTATTGGCAACTGCGGAAGGGTGCTCTGCTGTGCCAGTTTTCTTACTGAATTCAATTCTGTTTCAGTGCGAATGGCAAAAGACCAGAATCTGGCAATGAACCCTGCCAAGGTGAGCGGAGTTTGCGGAAGGCTTATGTGCTGTCTCACCTTTGAGCATCCTTTATATCAGGAGCTTTTGGAAAAGATGCCAAGAAAAGGTAGCTATGTTGAGACACCAGAGGGAGAAGGAAAAGTAATTGAACTCAATCCTCTTTTCCAGCGATTGACCGTAGAATTTGAAGACGGAAGGCAAAAGAGCTTTCCTGCAGACCAAGTTAAAGAAATCAAGCCCGGCGAAGAAGAGGAGATGCCAGAAGAGCTAAAAGAATTAGAGGAGTGAGGAAAGATGGAGAAGTTTTATGTCACAACCCCTATTTACTATGTAAACGATGTTCCTCATATAGGGCACGCTTACACCACTTTAGCAGCAGATGTGCTTGCCCGCTACTGGAAGCTTAAAGGCAAAAAGGTGTTCTTTTTAACTGGAACTGATGAGCACGGTCAAAAAATTCAGCGCACCGCACAAGAGCTGGGAATCAGCCCTAAAGAGCTGGCTGACCGAAACGCAGAGCGATTTAAAGAGCTCTGGAAAAAAATGGATATTGAATATAATGACTTTATCCGCACCACTGAAGACAGGCATACAAAAGCAGTTCAGGAATTTTTAAAGCGCCTTCAGCAAAACCAAGACATATATCTGGGAGAATATGAGGACTGGTATTGTGTTCCCTGCGAGACCTACTGGACAGAGACCCAGCTTGATGAAAATGGCAATTGCCCTGTATGCCATCGTCCGGTGGAAAAGCTCAAGGAGCCAAGCTATTTCTTCCGTATGAGCAGGTATGAAAAGGAGCTTCTCAAGCACATTGACCTTCATCCTGAATTTATTCTTCCTGAGGTTCGTGCCAATGAGATTCGCAGTTTTGTTCAGGGCGGACTTCGTGACCTTTCCATCAGCAGAACCAGCTTTGACTGGGGAGTGCCCATTCCCAATGCCGAAGGGCATATTACCTATGTGTGGGTGGATGCGCTTATTAATTATATCTCTGCGCTGGGCTGGCCTGAAGATAAAGAAGGAAAATTCCAGCAGTTCTGGCCAGCTGATGTCCATTTGATTGGAAAAGACATTCTCCGGCATCATGCAGTTTACTGGCCCTGCCTTTTGATGAGCGCTGGAATTGAGCTTCCCAAAACCATCTTTGCGCACGGCTGGTGGACAAATGAAGGTCAGAAAATGAGCAAATCCCTGGGCAACTTTGTTGACCCCAATCAGGTAATTGCTGATTACGGACTTGATGCTTTCCGCTATTTCCTTTTGCGAGAAGTGGCTTTTGGTCAGGACGGAGATTTTTCTATCTCTGCCCTCAAGCAAAGAATTAACTCAGACCTTGCCAATGACCTCGGCAACCTGCTCAGCAGGCTCTGCGGAATAGTCAGCAAATATCTTGATGGTGAGATTAGCGAGCCAAGCCAGCTAGAGGGCATAGACCGAGAGCTGGAAGAATCTGCCCACAAAACCGAGAGCAAGGTTGAAAGCGCGTTTAAAAACTTTGCCTTTCATCGTGCCCTGATGGAAATCTGGGAATACATCAATCAGATTAATAAATACCTTGATACCACAGCGCCTTGGTCACTAGCAAAGGATTCAGCGAAAAAGGAACGGCTTAAAACCGTGCTTTTTTATGCAACTGCTGGTTTGCGCGCGGTTGCGCTTTTCATCTTTCCTTTTATGCCCGGCTCTGCGCAAAAAATCTGGAGCCAGCTCTGCCTAGAAGAGCCAATGAACGAACGACCACTGGCTGAAAACCTATCTTTCAAGCTCCTTGCGCCCAAAGCCAAAATTAAAAAAGCAAAGCCTCTTTTCCCAAGAGTGGAATAAAATGAGCCTGCTTATTGATAGCCATTCTCATCTGGATTTTTCTGCTTTTGATGAAGACCGCGAAGAGGTAATTAAACGAGCTGAGCAAGCTGGTGTCAAATGGATTATCAACATCGGCGCTGGCGAGGAGCTTAAAAGCGCGCAGAGAAGCATAGAGCTTGCCCGCACCTATCCAAATATTTTTGCCACTGTGGGAATTCATCCGCACGATGCCAAAATCTGGAATGCTAAGGTAAGAGATAAAATCCTTGAGCTTGCTCAAAAGCCCAAAGTGGTGGCTGTGGGAGAGATTGGCTTGGACTTTGCCAAAGAATATTCTCCCAGAGATACTCAGGAAAAGGTTTTTTACGAGCAGTTAGAACTTGCAAAAGAACTTGACTTGCCAGTTGTTATTCATTCAAGAAATGCTCACGACCGCACCGTAAAAATCCTCAAAGAAATGAAAATTAAAAAAGCAATAATGCACTGCTTTTCAGGAAGCCCTGAACTTGCCAAACAGCTAGTTAAAATGGGATTTTTTATCTCCATTCCCGGAGTGATTACCTTTAAAAACGCAAAGCAACTTCCTGAAGTGGTTAAAATCACTCCTTTAGAAATGCTCCTTATAGAAACCGATTGCCCTTTTCTTGCGCCTGAGCCATACAGGGGAAGACGCAACGAGCCAGCTTATGTTAAATTTGTGGCTGAGAAAATAGCCCAGATAAAAGACCTATCCTTTGAAGAAGTTGCTCAAAAAACCGCTCAAAACACCATCAAGGCGTTTCAGCTTCCAATTACTGAGCAAAGCTGATTGATAAATCTATCTTTCCCTGCTTGGGGCTTAAAAGCACAAAGAGTTTATCTTCTTTCTGGCAGTAGCTGATTTTTTGTGCTGGGCTGAGTTGGGAGCAGGAAGATTTTTTAATCTCAACACCAAACTGCTTGATGGAAGCTAAATTTTCTTTTACCTGCTCAATTAATACAACCACTGGTTTTTTAATTCCATTCGCTGAAATAGTTATCCCTTCACAGCTCCTTATCCAGCTAACTAAAGCCTCTGAGCCATCTGGATAGATAAGCCTGCGCTTGCCTGTTTTCTTTCCAGCAATGAGCCAAAAAGTATCCTGCTCAGTAAAATTCTCATTAACCTGATGACCGCCATAGCTGGAACTTACCCAAAGAGGAATTAAACTCCCTTCTTTCACAAAAACTGGAAACTCTCCAAGAGAGAAATTTTTAACAAAACTCTTCTCTCCTTCATACCGCTCATTTAGGTCAAACCAATATCTCCATTTTCCTTGTGGCAGGGTAATTTTAACCTCTGACTTTGGCGAGCGAATGGGCTTTACATAAATGCTATCGCCAAGTAAATAGCCCTCTCCAATGATTTCCACAAGGCTCTTTCCTGCTAAAAACCTATCTTTGGCAAGGCTGTATAAATACCAGCCCAATTCCTCGTGCCAGACCGCAAAGCGACGATATATCTCAACAACCTCTTGGTCATATTTCCAAGGACGGTGTTCAGCAATTCCGCCATTTTCCATAAAAGGTGCAAAAGCTCCCCATTGCGCCCATCGCACAAAAACAAGCTTATCTGGCTTGCCCGAGCGGTAGCCAAAGATATCAAATCCTGGATTTAAGTATCCTGCCTGAGCGCTCTTTTTAAAATTTCTCCAAGCAACCCGCATTCCATTCCAAGTTGGGTCTTGGTCGCCCATCCAGGTCATAAAGCTTACCTCACGAGGCGCATAAACAAAATCAATTCCCAGCCGAAGCGGATTTGTCCAGCCGGGAAGACCGAGAGTGTGCTCATTAAACTCCTCAATTCCTCTTGCCATAATTACTATGGGCTTACCTGTCTTTTTTCTGCTGTAATAGAA
>CAZQJX010000002.1:13464-16249 GCA_964592965.1 uncultured bacterium | reverse complement strand
TTATAGTCAGGAAAGCGCTTGGTATCAAACTCAAAGGTGTTATAGTGTGTCTCCCAAGGGCTATCAATGATTACACCAGATACAGGAATATCATGCTCAAGATATCCGTTAACCAGCGCCCGCAAGCTTTCAGAAGTTGATTCATCTTCCCAAACAATATGCCCGAAAATAAATGTAGGATATTGCACCTTTTCTGCCTTTAAGGAAAAAGCAAAAAAGAATATAGCAGGAAGGAAAATTCCCAAAATCTTAAAATTTAAAATTTTTACACGGCTCAACATTTTTGCCTCCTTTGATTTTTTATCCAATATTTTGTTTTTATTTTAAATTAATTCTCAATTTGCTTTTTAGATTTTTAATGCAAAATTCTTTAATTTAATTTTAATAATTATTTTTAAATTTTAATCCCAATATTAATCTCTCAGTGAGCTCAAAAACCTCCCGGTCAACAATCTTTTGGAACTTAAAATTCTTTTGATACAGCTCCACCAGCCTTTTGCGATAGATTCTCCTTCCCCTCTCATCACGATGGGCAAGAGCCAGCCAGGAATTGAAGCGGAAAAAATCTGCCCGCGAATCCCTTTCTCTGCATTTTCCGCTTTTCACATCCCGCTCATATCTTTTGAGCTGGCGCTCAAGAAGTTTGCTGGAAAGCTCTCCCTGTTTTCTTATTTGTTCTTTACAAAATTCATAGACTTTGTCAAAAATTTCCTGATAAAGCTCCTCGCCCTCTTTTCCTGCATCTCCCCGCTCAAGCAGACTAAGCAAAAGCTCATAATAAACGCCAGAGATTTTATATTTAAGCCTCGAGCCAGTTGCCTTTAAAAGCACCTCATAAACTCCTTCTCCCTTTCCACTCCAAGGAGTGGTTCCGCTTCCAGAATGAAAGCTGAGCATCGCGCCATCAAAATACCTGCAGATAGCATCAAACTTTTCCACCCGCTTAAAAAGCGAAGCCAGCGAGCCAGAATAATCCGAGCGCTTCTTAAAGCCAACATTGGGCGCAAAATAATCAAAATGCCTGCCTGTGCTTGTCCATTCCATCAAATAAAAGAAGGCATCTTTGGGCGAAGTTAAATATTCTGTCTCGTCCATAGATATTTCAAAACCGAACTTTTTGGAACCAAGCTTAGCCTTTATGTAATCATAAAGTCTGGCATTTGCCCGAAGGCTTAAATGATATTTTAAATAAAGCCTCTTTACTTCTTCCCTGCTAAATTTCAAAGTAAAGGTCTTTTGTTTTGCTTTGAGCTGGAAGGGTTTTTCGTAACGGCTAAAAAGCTCCTTTTGCTTGGATTCTGCAATCGCCAAAGAAAACTCTTTTTCCAGCTCCTTTGCACTGTATTTATCAACCTCTTCTAAAAACAGGTCAGAGGTATCGGTTGTGAAGCAGCCGATGCGAGCGGTAGCAAGCGCCTCATCAATAGCAGAAAAATTATATTTAAAACTTGCTTGAAGCTTCTTTGGGTCAAGTTCCCTTTTTTCCCAGACCCCTTCAATTCTTTTTACTGCTCGTTCTGGAGAGCCGATGATGATAAGATGGTCAGCTTCCAGCTCAACAGGCACTGCTTGCTTTCTCGCCCATTTTCTTGCTTCTCGTAAGTATTTGGGGATTGAGGTACCTGTATGACCCAAACTTATTGGGAACTTTCCCATAGGTGCGTTAATCACCTCTTCGGTGCTGGTCTCTCTTCCAAAGCTAAGCATCAAACCGCCAGCTGTATGATATTTTTTAAAGGCACTGATAATCCCTGGCAGAAAAATCTCAGGAATTCGTATCCCAATTGCGGGATGATGAAGTTTGCCGAAAAAATTCACTCCTGGCTTGAGCTTCATCTTCAGCCTCCTAACATAATCTTTTAAGCTCCGCTGTAAGCGCTGAATCTGAAAAAGCAGATTGAACCTGCTGGCTCAGCGTTGTCCAAACTCTGTTATAAGTTTGTATCATTTTTAAGAACTAGCAAATAGAATTTTTAAACCCCGCTATAGGCGTTAAATCCGCCGTCAACAGGAACTATCACTCCGCTTACAAATTCAGAGGCAGGGGAAATTAACCACAAAAGCGTGCTGATTAAATCATCAGCCTTGCCAAACCTGCCCGCAGGAGTGTGGTCAATAATCTTTTTGCCCCGTTCAGTAAGCTCTCCTTTTTCGTCCAAAAGCAAAAAGCGATTCTGCTCAGTGATAAAAAATCCAGGAGCAATGGCATTAACCCGGATTTTAGGTGTGTATTCCTGTGCAAAATGCACTGCCAGCCACTGAGTGAAATTGCTCACCGCAGATTTTGCAGATGAATAAGCAGGTATGCGGGTTAAGGGACGAAAAGCATTCATTGAGCTGATGTTGATAATCACTCCCTCGCCCCTTGTCTCAAGCATAATCTTTCCAAAAACCTGTGAAGTAAAAATGGTGCCTAAAATGTTCAGCTCAAACACCTTTCGGATAGCTTCTTCACTTAGCTCAAAAAAGCTTTTATCTTTGCTGGTGGTTGCATCAGGATGATTTCCTCCCGCTCCGTTGATGAGAATATCCAGTCCGTCAAAATGTTTTTTAAATTCCTCTGCTGATGCTTCAAGGCTCTTTCTGCTGGTGACATCTGCTATTAAAGGAATTGCCCTGCCACCGGCAGAATTTATTTTTTCAGCACGAGCAGTGGCTTTTTGCGCGTTAAAATCCAAAATGGCAATCGCACAACCCAGCTCTGCTAAAACCTCTGCCATTCTTCCGCAAAGCTCCCCTCCCCCGCCAGTAATAACCGCTATTTTTCCCTTCAAATCAAGCTCAA
>CAZQJX010000002.1:0-13364 GCA_964592965.1 uncultured bacterium | reverse complement strand
TATGCCAATATTAATATTGGCTTTGATTAAACTTGCTTTTTGCTATTTTAGTTTTGCTCGTGCCCGCTCAAAAAATTCTTCTTCTCGCTCAGCAATCTCTTCCATCCAATCACTCGCTTGCCTGAGCATATTTTTTGGTGGATGCTCAATCTCGCTGAGCTCTTTAAAAAGCCCTGCCAGCTCACTCCATCGCTGGGCAATTTTTTCCATCTTTTCATAAGGAGCAGAATCTTTAAGTTCAGGCACAAGCTCGCTTGCCTGACGAAGAAACTCAGCATAAAGCCTGCGAAAAGCTCCGCCACCAGTTCCTCTGCGCTCAATAATCTGATACGCCCAGCGAAAGCACCAAGAGCTATCCTCAGCTTCCTGCCAGCTCTCTAGCTCCTGAGCGGTTTTTTGCATACCCTTAACACCGCTCCACGCCCCTTGTTGAGCAAACTCATCTACATCTAAAAGCAAACTTGCCTGAAGCAAAATAGCCCTGACAATTCGTTCAGGCATTTTATTTAGCTTTTGTGGGAGTTGAGCGGGGAAATAATCTCCTTTTAGAGAAAAAATTCCCACCTGGCTGTAGCGTGCCTTTTCAAGCGAAGATAAAGGAAGCTCAACCAGTCCTTGCCAGCCAGTATCTGCAATGTATGCGATTTTTCTCTCAAGGTCATATCCCCAAAGCAGAATAACATGACCTGGAAAATGGGTTTTAGAGCGATAATGGTCAAGGTAATAAATATCTGCGTGAAGAAGCACAGGTATGTTTTTGTCAATAAGCTCTTTGACCTTTTGCCAGCCTTTTTCAGGGTCGCTCTCTGTCTGCCAAGAAAAATCAATATCTAGGGCTTGGAAGAAATTTCCTTCTAAATTATGAGCACGGGTCATTATCATTCTTGATGGAGAGAGGGCATCTGCCTGCAGATAAAAAAATCCCAATCCAGCACCCAAACCAAGACAGAAAGGCTCGGAAAGATTTAAGCGGTAAAAATAAGTGAGGTCACTTAAAACAGTACTAGCGCAGTGTTCCCCAGGCTTGTGAATCCAGCCCGAGATAATTTTTTTCATTCCCAAAAATTTATTGAGAGAACTTTTTACTCAGCTCAATCTGCTTTTTAAGAGCAGAAATTTCCTTTTCCAGCTGGCATTTTTCATCTAAAAGCTTACGAACCTTTTGTAAGCCTTTAAGCTGAGCATCTAACTTGCTCTTCAGTTGAGCAAGGTCGTCTTTGAAGAATTTTACCCGCTTGATATTAACCTCTTTAATAACCGGAAACTCGGCTGGCAGTTTGCAGGCATAGGTTTCCATCCAGCCCTGTTTATCAAAAGCAAGAAATTCTATGGTTGTTTCCAGACGATTAACCGTAATAACCGGCTTGCCTGTGCGACGATTTGGATAAGGCAGTCCTTCCAGCGCTATTAAAAATTTGCTAATCTGCTCGCTTGTTCCTGTAATGGCAAGCTTAAGCGGATATATCTTAAGGAAATCCTCAGTGCGAGGCTCGTCCCATTCTGTGGTTTCAAGCTCCACCTGGGCATAGCTGGCTTCTTCTGTGAGCTTTTGCAAAATTTCATCAGTATTGACTTCAAGAGGAAGCGACCGCTCCAGACCTGCAAGCTCGCTTTTAAGCTGAGCAATCTGTGAGCGCATCTTAGCGAGACCCGATTGGCTTGGTGGCTTCCAAGTAGCATAAAACTGGTCAAGTCTGTCCATTTGGTTTTGAATATCTGCCTTAATCCGATTGCTGGTAGTGTAATCATTTAACAGATATATTCCAAAGCCAATGACAATGAGGGCAAAAATTATAGCGCTTATACCTTTCCGCCAATCAAATTCATCAAAGTCTATCATCTCTCTCCCCCCTTCTTGGTTGGTTTTCTATATATTAAGGAAAGAGACTGGCTTGGTCAAATCAAAGTTTTGGAACAAGGTTTTCCAAAAGGTCTTTGATGCCTTTTTCTATCTGCTTTTTGATTTCCTCTTTTGCCCGCTCTTTAAGATTTTCTGAAACTATCTTTCCGTATTTTTTCTGGTCAATTTGTGCCTTGAGCTTGGGATAAGTTCCTTTCAGCTTAAAAGGAAGAACAAGGATTTTTCCGTTCTTGAAAAGTATGCTTTTGGCATCTTTGCTCAATCCAAGTTTGCGGGCAATTTCATCGCTGGATTTTTTATCAAAGCGGAGTATGCCGTCAAAATCCACTTTATAATCAAATCCAAAATCTCCTTTAAGTTTCATTGTTGCTCCTTCAACTTTCATAACCGCAGGCTCAAATTTTACCTTGCCGTCTTTGACTGTGAAATCGCCAGTAAGGGTATTAAACTTGGTCTGATTGAGCATCTGCCATTCTTTTTTGCCAATGTTTTGCTGAAGAATTGAGCGAAAAGAAGGTGAATTAATCCAGTCTCCGAGCAGGCTACCCATTAAATCTAAAGTTAAAATAGCTCCGTCTTTTACCTCAAGCTTTCCTTTTGCCCAGAGCTGGTTTTTGACTTTTTCCCAATCCGTGCCTCTTCCTTTGAATTGCAAATCTGTATAAACCCTTCCTTTAAAATTGTCTTTAAGAGATTTTATTCTCTGCAAAAGCTGGGATAAATCCATTCCCGAAATCTTCAGCCTGGCCTGATAAAAGGGAACATTTTTGCTCAGGTTCACAACAATATTGCCGGTCATCTCTCCAGAAAAAGCTTTGACGAAAAGGTCAGTAAGCTTGAGCCGGCTTTGATTAAACTTTAGCCTACTTTTCAGCTTTTCTATGGTATAGCCCTTTGCTAAAAGTTTATCAATGCTGATTTTGCCTTTGAGATTAATCTGAGAAAGCGAAGATGATTTTCTTTGAGTCGGCTTTTTCTGCTCCTTTTGCACCGCTGGCTTTTTTGCTTGGCTTTGGCTGGGCAAAATCTCATCAAGGTTTAAATTATTGGCAGAAAGAGAAAAATTCCCTATCAATGGAGAGACGCTTTGAAAATCTCCATTAAGGTCAATCTGGCTGGATAGATATTCAAGATTGAATTTTTTTAAATTAATTCTCTTGCCTGATTTTATTGCTTGGACATTAGCGATTAATTTTTCTCCCTGTTTTTTATCAAGGTAAGAGGGATAATTTAAATTGCAGTCAGTAAGGTCAACATTAAAATCAAAACTCTGGGCAGATGAGCCTGAGATTTTTCCTACCAGGGTCGTTTTTCCGCTTAAAGAGGCGCCACTAGCTTTTAGGTGAGATTTTATTGGTGGATAAAAAGAAACAAGCTCATCAAGAGCGAGCTCTGAGTTTTTAATCAAAACTGAATAAGAAAGGGGCGATGACTTTTTGGCGGAAAAATCAAAATCAATCCAGCTTGTTCCTAGTTTGAGTTTTGCATTTGTGGCTTTTATTTTGAGCGGTTCTTTTTCAAAGCTGAGCTGAGCAAGGAAATTGATTTTTTCTATCTGGCTCTGCCAGCCTTGCTTCTTTTCTTTAATGACAAGGTTTTTGATTTCAAATTGAGGAGCTAGAGCTAGCTGGGAGATTTTTCCTTTAACCTCTGCCCTGCCTGATACAGTGCCTTGCTGAAAGCTATAGCTTGATGCAAGCCAATTATTTAAAGATTTTAAAGGGAGCTGAGCCAGCTTAAGAGAAAAGTTTAAAGGAATATCTTTCCATTCCCCTTTGGAAAGTGCTCCCAGCTCGCCTTTTAAAAAAATCTCTTTTGAGGAGCATTTCTGGCTGAGGCAAAATCCCAGCTCAACAGGAATGGGGTTTTTGCTGGAGATTTTTTTTACCAGAAGGTCAAGGCTGGAAAGATTACTGGTTAAGCCTTTTTGCAAATCTTTAAAAATCAGCCTTCCTTTTTTAATAGCAAGGGAATTAATTAAAAGCTCTCTACCTGCAACTTTGAGCTCTAGACCAGAAGGCTTTTTAGCCGAAGCTGGATTTTCAGGCGGGTCTTTTACCTTCTCTTTTTTTGCGAAAAGCTTTTGAAAATTGAACCTGCCCTGAGAATTCCTTTCAACAAGAATCTCTGGCTCAACCAGAGCAAGTTTTTTAACAAGAAATTTTCTTTTAATAAGCTCCAATAAAGATATTCTTACTTTTATGCTTTTTACCAAGATAAAATTCTCTTTTGAAAATCCAGAAGGATTGGCAATTTTAATATCTTTAAGGTCAACCCCCAGCCCTTGAATAATGTTGAGCTTAATCCCGCCTATTTTAACTTCACTGCCTATAGCCTGAGAAAGGCTGGACTGTATTTTGGGAATAAATGGGTCAAGCTTGATGACAAAAGGAAGAAAAGCCAAAAGCCCAATCAGCAAAATCAAAAATACAAAAATTGCAATAATGATGCGGGAAGATTTTTTCATCAGTCTCCTCCCTGCTGAAAAAGAGGGTTATTGCTTTTTAAGCTCAGCCAGCTTTTGGTCAAGAATCTGATTGACCAGCTTGGGATTGGCTTTACCCTGCGTTTTTTTCATCACCTGACCGATGAAAAATCCCCTTACCTTTTCCTTTCCTGCCAAATACTGCTCAAGCTGTTTGGGATTTTCTTTTAAAACCTCATCAATCACTTTGGCAATGGCGCCCTCATCACTTACCTGCTCCAATCCCTGTTCTTTAACCACCTGCTCTGGGTCTTTGCCGGTCCGATACATCTCAACAAATACGCTTTTGGCAATCTTTTGGCTGATGGTGCCTTTTTCAATCAGCTTGTAGAGCTGGGCAAGCTGGGAAGGAGAGACAGGGCACTGACTGGCAGGACGATTTTCAGCATTAAGCTCACGAAGTAGCTCGCTCATAATCCAGTTGCTCGTCCATTTGGCAGGTGCTCCTTCCTTGACCACTTTTTCAAAATAATCTGCTAAATCCTTATCCTGAGTGAGAATCCTTGCATCATATTCAGGAAGCTGATACTCAGAGATAAAACGCTCCCGCTTTTGCGAAGGAAGCTCAGGTAGCTGGCTCCTCACTCGCTCAATCCACTCATCATCAATTTCCAGAGGAATTAAATCAGGGTCTGGAAAATAGCGGTAATCATGCGCCTCTTCTTTTCCCCGCATTCCAATGGTCTTTTCGCTTGCTTCATCCCAAAGCCTTGTCTCCTGAACCACCTCACCGCCAGATTCAACCACCTTTATCTGGCGCTGAATTTCATAAGCAAGCGCCTTTTGAATATTGCGAAAAGAATTCATATTTTTAAGCTCGGTGCGGGTGCCGAACTCACTTGAGCCTTTGGGACGAACCGAGATATTGGCATCACAGCGAAGTGAGCCTTCCTGCATATTGCCATCGCAAACCCCCAGATACATAAGAATTGCCCTTAGCTCCCGCATATACTCAACAGCTTCTTCTGGCGAGCGAATATCAGGCTCGCTGACAATTTCAATCAGGGGAACGCCAGTGCGGTTGAAATCAACATAACTATACTCAGCATAGGCAAAATCGCCAGCATGAACCAGCTTGCCTGCATCTTCCTCCATATGAATCCTGCGAATGCCTATGCGCTTCTTTTTGCCATCAACCTCAATTTCCAGCCAGCCGTGCTCAGCAATAGGTAGCTCATACTGAGAAATCTGATAGCCTTTAGGAAGGTCAGGATAAAAATAGTTCTTGCGGGCAAAAATGCTCCTGCGAGCAA
Organism: uncultured bacterium; assembly: GCA_964592965.1. Lineage (GTDB taxonomy): Bacteria > RBG-13-61-14 > RBG-13-61-14 > RBG-13-61-14 > DRUE01 > CAZKMM01. The sequence goes on along the minus strand of CAZQJX010000002.1, from coordinate 7,765 downwards.
TCTTGCAGTTGAGCGCCAAAGCAGTGCGAAGCGTGTATTCCACTACTTTTTTGTTGAGCACAGGAAGAACTCCGGGCATACCCAAGCAGACCGGGCAGGTATGGGTATTTGGCTCTGCTCCGAACTTGGTTGAGCAGGAGCAGAAAATCTTAGAATCGGTAAGAAGCTGGGCATGAACCTCAAGCCCAATTACCGCCTCGTATTCCATTGTTTTTCCTCTCTGCTTATAATTTTGGCTTTTTCTTGTGCCAATCTGTGTTCTGCTCGTAGGCGTAGGCGACTTTGAAGATTTTTTCTTCTTCAAAATAATTGGCAAGAATCTGCATTCCAATTGGAAGACCATCAGAGCTGAATCCGCAGGGAATGCTCATTCCCGGAAGACCAGCAAGATTGCAGGAAACAGTGAAAATATCTGAAAGATACATTGCCAGCGGGTCATCAATCTTCTCGCCTAGTTTATATGGCGGTGTTGGCATTACCGGCGTGATGATGACATCGCACTTTTTAAATGCTGATTCAAAATCCCTGCGAATGAGGGTGCGAACTTTTTGCGCCTTAAGGTAATAAGCATCATAGTAACCGGCAGAAAGAGTGTAGGTGCCGATTAAAATCCTTCTTTTAACTTCCGCGCCGAACCCTTGGTCTCGGGTTGCTTTATACATATTGAGTATTGGTCCTGGCTCTTCCACCCGAAGCCCATAGCGCACTCCGTCATATCTTGCCAGATTTGAGCTTGCCTCTGCTGGCGCAATAATGTAGTAGCAAGCAATGCAGTATTCAGTATGAGGAAGGCTTATCTCTACGGTCTCGGCGCCGAGCTTTTCCAAAAGCGCAATCGCATCTTTTACTGCTTGCTCAACTTCTTTATCCAATCCTTCAACAAAATATTCTTTTGGTATTCCGATTTTTATTCCTTTTACTTCTTCAGTAAGCGCATCTGTATATTTGGGAACATCTCTGGGAACAGAGGTTGAATCTTTGGGGTCAAAGCCAGCAACTGCTTCTAAAAGAATGGCAGAATCACGAACCGTTTTGGTAATGGGACCAACCTGGTCAAGGGAGCTGGCATAAGCGATAATCCCAAACCTGCTCACCCTTCCATAAGTGGGCTTTATCCCCACCACTCCACAGCAGGAAGCTGGCTGGCGGATTGAGCCACCTGTATCAGTTCCCAAGCTGGCTATGCACATATCTGAAGCCACAGCAGCTGCGCTTCCGCCAGAGCTTCCGCCAGGAATGCGGTCAAGTGCCCAAGGATTGCGGGTGGGACCAAATGCAGAGCCTTCGGTGGTTGAGCCCATAGCAAACTCATCCATATTCAGCTTGCCAACAATCACCGCGCCCCGCTCTTTAAGTTTTGCCACTGCTGTTCCATCAAAAGGCGGAATGAAATTTTCCAAAATCTTTGACGCGCAGGTGGTGGGAATGCCTTTGGTAATAAAAATATCTTTAAGAGCAATGGGAATGCCAAGGAGCGGGTTTATGCCCTCGCCTTTTTTCCTTCGCTCATCTGCCTCGCGGGCTTGACTTAAGGCATAATTTCCATCCCACCATAAATAGGCGTGGATTTTGTCATCAACTTCTTTGATGCGCTCAATGACGCTTTTAGTTATTTCTTCGCTGGAGCACTCTCCTCGCTCCATCATCTGGGAAAGCTCAGAAATACTCAGCTCGCACAGCTTCATCAGCGCACCTCATTCAATAATTTTGGGTACTTTAAAGAAATTTCCCTCTTTATCAGGGGCGTTTGCTAAAACATCTTCAATGTCTAGCGAAGGCTTGACCTCATCTTCACGAAAAGCATTAACAATGGGAATGGGATGAGATGTCGGCTCAATCTCGCTGGTATCAAGCTCTTGGAGCTTCTCAAAATAAGTTAGAATCTGGTCAAGCTGAGAGGTGAATTTTTCTGCATCCTCAGGCTTGAGCCGAAGCCTGGCTAAATGCGCTACATACTCAACTTCTTTCTTTGTAATCTTCATCTTTTCCTCCTGCTGGGATTTTAATTCAAAGCCAGGCTCCCTGCAAGTTTGCTGGGAGCTAGTGCTGGTTGGCATTTTTATTTTAGCACACTTTTTTTCTGCCAAAAATTGCTTTTAGTTGTTGACAACTACTAGCAAGTAATTATCTTTATATATAAATAATTTGATTTTTGGATTTGCTTTTATCTGGCAATCAATTAAAATGCTTTAAAAAGCGAAAAATAGCAAAAATTTAAAAAAATTTAAAAGGAGGGAAAGATGGCGCAAGGAGTTATTGAAATTACTGATGCTAATTTTGAAAATGAGGTTTTAAAAAGCGAGCTTCCTGTTCTGGTGGATTTCTGGGCGCCTTGGTGCGCACCCTGCAGGTTTATAGCGCCGGTGGTGGAGGAAATTGCCAAAGAGTATGCAGGCAAGCTTAAAGTGGGCAGACTCAATGTTGATGAGAATCCTGAAGTTTCTGCTCGCTACGGAATCCGTGCCATTCCCACCTTGATTCTCTTCAAGAACGGAGAGAGCGTGGCGCAAACAATGGGCGCTCAGCCAAAAGAAGCTCTTAAGGAATTTATCGACCAGAACATTTAAAGTTTCTGCCTAAGCTAAGTAAAGCAAAGCTAGCAAAAGCCGGGAGATTATCATTATTGATAAAGCCAGCTTTTAATTGTTGTTTGAGATGTTTTTTGGTACAAAACTTTTTATCCTAAAAGCTTGCAGGACTGTAAATTACTTTTTCGAAAACTCGCAAATCTTTTCTATGAAAATCGTTTTTCTCTGCATCTTTCTAAGGAGCGAAGCGGACAGGCGGAGCAGTCGGGTATTTTCTTACAATAGTTTTTTCCCAGCTCTACCAGTTGAGCGTGGTAATCATTATAGAGCTTTACGCTTCGGGGAAGGTTTTTCTCAAAAAATTCTCTCAGCTCATCATAGCTGATATTTTCCTTTACCAGCCTGAGTCGGGAAAAAATCCTTTTTGTATAAGCATCAACAACAAAAATCGGTTTATTCAAAGCATAAAGGAGGATGGAATCTGCTGTTTCAGGTCCAATGCCTTTGATTTCAAGGAGCATCTTTCTCAGTTTTTTAAGTGGAAGTGCTTTTAGAAGCTCTATTTTTCCATTAACAGGCGGGGCAAAGAAAAAGTCTAAAAATCGCTGAATGCGCTCAGCTTTCTGCCGATAATAACCGCTGGGTTTAATAAGCTCTTCCAGCTTGCTCTGCTCAACCTTTCTTAATTTTTCTGGCTCAAGCAAGCCCTGCTTTTTCAAATTATCAAGCGCCTTCTCAACATTTTTCCAGCTGGTGTTCTGAGTGAGGATAGCTCCTAAAATAATCTCAAATTCAGTTTCACCTGGCCACCAGTTTCTGTAGCCAAAATGTCTGCGGAGCCGAGCGTAAATTTCAAGAAGAAGCTCTTTTACATTTTCAGTGGAAATGAAGTCTTGCTGGTCGGGCTCAGTAGGCTTTTTGCCTTCAGACAACTTCTCTGACGATTTTGAGGAATCGCTCAACATCCTCTTCATTTTGGTAGCCGTGCGGACTGAGCCTTACTCCCCTGCCCCTTGCGGAGCAGATTGCTCCCTTTTGCCGAAGCTGAAAGCAAAGCTCATTTGGGTTCTTTCCTTCAAAGATAAAACTGATAATACCGCTCCGCTCATCTTTTTGCCTGGAAGATAAAATCTTTGCTCCCATCTTCTCAAGCTCTTCAATTAATATATCACCGAGAGCCAAAACTCGCTCATAAAGTGTTTCAATGCCTGTATCCAAAAGAAGCGAAACAGATGCGGAAAGCGCCAAAATGGAAATGGTATTATAACTGCCTTCTTCAAACCTTCTGGCATCGGGTCGGAGCTGAAAATTATAATTAAGGAAATCGTGCGCATCAACAACGCTGTTCCAGCCGACAATATGAAGGTCAAGCTCATCAATCAAGCGGGGATTGATATACAAAATCCCCATTCCCTCAAAAGACAAAAGCCATTTATGACCATCAGCACAAACAAAATCAACAGGAGTTTCTGCCAGATTAAACGGGATAATACCCAAGCTCTGAATAGCATCAACCAAAAGCAAAATTCCCCTTGCCCGGCAAAATTCGCTTAACCTTTTCAAATCTATGCGAAAGCCATTGGTAAACTGCACCGAGCTTATGGCAATAAGCCGAGTGCGGGAATTGACCAGCTTTTCTATATCTTCAAAAACTATTCTTCCATCTCGCTCAGGGATTAACCTTATCTCAACGCCTTTTTTGGCAATATTTAGCCAAGGATAAATATTAGCAGGAAATTCCCGCGAATAGGTGATGATGTTATCTCCCTGCTTCCAGCGAAGTCCACTGGCAACCAGAGATATTCCAAAAGAGGTTGAGCGAACAAAGCAAATAGAATCGGGCTCTGCGCCGAGCAGATGGGCGCATACCGAGCGAGCCTGCTCTATTTCTTCAAGGAATTTTTGTGGATTAATCTCTCCAGGCTCTTTCAGCCGAGCGCTGAATTCAGCTACTTTTTCATAAGCTCTTTTAGTAATAGGAGCAACACCAGCGTGGTCAAAAAATACAACTTTTTCTGAGCTAGGAAAATCTTTTTTCAGCTCCTCAGCTATGGGAGTTATTTTCATAATCAGTTTCTTTCAAGATGACTTTTCTGAGATTTTCATCAGCAAGAATGAATTTTTCTAAAGACCTTTCTTTATCCTTTACCCTTCGCTTATACCAAAAAGTGATAATCGCCCAGCTGGTGATAGTGGCAATTACGAGCCAGATGAGAATTTCCATCTGCTCATTGCTCCTCCTTGTTGGGGTTTGGCTCGCTTTGGGCAAGCTTTATTTCTTCTTTTTCTCTGCCCAGCTTTTCCTCTAAAGCCTGAAGACGCCTGAGAACCTCCTCGTTATGCTCCCTAACCATATTCAGCAGGTTCAAATACCGAGAAAATATATAAGTAACCGCAAAGCCCAAACCAAAAACCGCAAGAAGCAAAACAATGCCAATTACCTCCATCTTTTAACCTTCCTTTTTGGATTTTGACCTTGAACGAGATTTCTGCTCTCCTATTTTCTCCATTAACTTTTCTTCAAGCGCATCCATACGGGAAAGAAGCCTTCGCTCCTGCCCCTCAATGGAAAGAAGCGAATCCTTAATTTCCCTCATATCCATAAAAAGCTTGACCAAAAGAACTAAAAGCGGAATCACCACCAGCAAAATATGAAACCAATAGCCAGGAATAGATACCCCACCTGCCTCTTCCTGCCCGCATCCGCAGATAAAAAGCATTATTGGCACGAGAGAAATTATTTTTCTCATCATCTTCCTCCTTATTTCGCCTGCATAATTAATTGCTGGAGCTTGGGGCTGGCTTTTCTAATCCGCTCAGCCAAAACCTGATACATACCCAAAATAACCTTCATCGCCAGCTTGGGCTCCTTTTCAATAAGCTTCTGAAAACTGCTCCGCTTTAATACCAGCAAATTCGCATCCTGAAGAACTATCGCACTCACTGTCCTCGGACCCTCCTCTAAAAGCGCATTCTCTCCAAAATAATCCCCTGCTCCAAGAACCGTTAAAGTGCGCTCCTCTCCCTCTGAAAGCATCTTGGAAAGCTTAATCCTTCCGGAAACAATTATATACATTGCCTCGCTTTTCATATTCTCATAAAAAAGCGGAGTGCCCGCCTGATAGGAGCGTTCCTCAATAAAAGTTGCTAAAAGAGCTATCTCCCGGTCATTGAGCGATTTAAATATTTCATTCTCCTTGAGCGGTTTGACCTTTGCCACCAGCTCACCTCCAAAGCTTTAGCTTCTGGGCTTGAGTTTTAAAATCTCTCTTGCCTCCTGCGGAGAAGCAACAGGGCGGTCAAGAATCTGAGCAATCTTCACCGCCCATTCTACCTGCTCCCAGCTACCTTTTGCCAGCTCTCCACCCGGCACACGAACATTATCTTCCAGACCAACCCTCATATGTCCGCCCATAATGCAAGCCTGCATAATGGCAGGGAATTGATGCGGACCAACGCCACAAGCAGACCAGGTGTGTTCTTCAGGGATTATATCTTTCATCAAGCACATAGTGAGAGGGGTAAACTGCATTCCGCCAGCCACTCCGAAAACAAACTGCCAGTGTATTGGCTCCTCAAATACATCTCCCTGCTTGCGGATTAAAAGCGCATTATATGCTCCGCCTGGGTCATAAACCTCTACCTCGGGTTTGGTGCCAACTGCTTTCATTCTCCGGGCAAAATCCTCTATCATCTTAAAGGTATTTTCAAAAATCACCTCTACTAAAACCTTTCCTGTCTTGTGGTCAGCAATGGCAAAGTTCATTGTATTGGTGTTAAGACTGGCAAGCTCTGGCTTGAGCTTTTCAACAGGAGCAATCCTCTGCTCAGGAGTAACACCAGGAGCAATAGCAGTGCTAATATTGATAAGTAGTTCTGGAGCTTTGGCACGGATTGCTTCAATCACATCTGTTATAACTTTTAGGTCCGGAGTGGCAGCGCCCGTCTTAGGGTCTTTAGCATGAATATGAACAATTGCCGCTCCGCTGTTCCAGCACCGATACGCCTCTTCAGCAAATTCCTCTGGTGTGTAAGGAACATTTGGATTGTTTGCCTTGGTGGTGCCAGCACCTGCCAAGGCAGCCGTGATAATAACCTTGTCTCTTATTGCCATCTCTCCCCTCCTTTGGTTGATTTGCTTTATCTACATTTTAGCTAAATCAGCCAAAATTGTAAATTAAAAAATTAAAATTCCTTAACAAAAAATTTGTTGAAAAGCAAAAACATTTGCCTGGGCTCTCTGCAAACCGCTCATATCTTGACTTTTGGCTTCAAGCGTGATTTCATAAATAAAAACTTTTTGGACTTTGAAATAAAGCCTGCGGGTTCCGTAAGGATTAAAAGGGAAGCCGGTGAGAATCCGGCACGGACCCGCCACTGTGTTCCGCGTTGAACTCTCTCCAGCGGGCCACTGTTCCGCGCAGGCGGAATGGGAAGGCGGAGAGAGGGAGCGGTAAGTCAGGAAACCTGCCCGCAGGCTTTAGCCACTTTCCCCGAGGGTTGGGAAAGTGAAGCTGGGAAACTATCCCCCAACTTCCCCCTCGGAGGTTGGGGGATTTTTTTAGCAATGGTGAAAAATAAAAAATATCTTCTCACTGCTGTTCTTCTGTTGGTGCAGATTTCCGCCTGCAGCAGTAAGCTATCTTCCCAGCAAGCTCCTTATCCCAGAATCGTCTCGCTTGCTCCGAGTTTTACGGAAATTGTCTTTGCCCTTGGAAAAGGAGATAACCTCGTGGGAGTTACTGAGCACTGTGATTTTCCGCCATCTGCTAAGAAAAAGCCAAAAATTGGTGGGCTGAAAAATATCAACCTAGAGGCAGTGCTTGCCCAAAAACCAGATATTGTGCTGGCAACTAAAGACGGAAACGACCTTGCTCAAATCAATAAACTCAAAGAGCTGGGATTAAATGTCCATTGCTTTCAGCCGAGAAATTTAGATGAAGTTTTAGATACAATTCTGCAAATAGGAAAACTACTCAATGCAGAGAAAAAGGCGCAAAAACTGGTGGAAAATCTCAAAGCAATTGAAATGGATGTGGAAAAGAAGCTGAAGAATGTAAAGCCCATACCTGTGCTTATAGTTTTTCAACAAAATCCTTTAATTTGTGCAGGTCCGGGAACTTTTGCTAATGACCTGATAAAAAAAGCAGGCGGAATTAACATTGCCGGGGATAGCCCCATTCCCTACCCCACTTACAGCATAGAGGTGATTATCAAAAAAGCTCCAGAGGTGATTA
>CAZQJX010000001.1:0-53656 GCA_964592965.1 uncultured bacterium | reverse complement strand
GAGCGCAGGCTTCTTTCCAATGTGATTTTCAGCCAAGATGAAATTCACGCTCGCTTTGGCGGGGTTGTGCCTGAGCTGGCAGGAAGAAGGCATATTGAGGTAATTTCTCAGGTAACCAAGCTTGCTTTGGAAAAGGCAGGAGCGAGCATTGATGACCTGGAAGGAGTGGCGGTTACCCGTGGACCGGGCTTGGTGGTCTGCCTTCTGGTGGGATTGAGCTTTGCCAAAGCAATTGCTTGGAGCAGAAAACTTCCATTCGTAGGAGTAAACCATTTGGAAGGGCATCTGCTGGCTGTTTTTCTGGAAAACCCAGAGGTAAAATTCCCTTTTCTTGGCTTGCTTGCCAGTGGTGGGCATACGCTTTTATGTCTGGTGGAAGATTGGGGAAGGTATAAAGTTCTGGGCGAAACCAGAGATGATGCAGCAGGAGAAGCGCTTGATAAAGCGGGAAAACTCCTGGGATTAAGCTATCCGGGCGGAAAAGCCATTGACCAGCTCTCTTGCTCTGGCAATCCGCAGGCAATAAAATTTCCCATAGGGCTTGCCCGCAAAGATGAGCTTGATTACAGCTTTTCTGGATTAAAAACCTCTCTTTTGCGCTATTTGCGGGAGAATCCGGACGCAAAGGAAAATCTTGCTGATATTTCTGCCAGCTATCAGGAGGCGGTGGTGGAGGCGCTTTTAAAAAAGACCATTTTGGCGCAGGAAAAATTCAAAATAGAAAGAATAGTTTTAAGCGGTGGAGTTGCCAGCAACACGAGGCTCAGGCAGGCATTTGAGGAAAAGGCAAGAGAAAAAGGTTTTGAGCTTTTTATTCCCAGCCCAAGGCTTTGCAGTGACAATGCAGGAATGATTGCTTTGGTTGGAGAGGAAAAGCTCAAGAGGGGAATAAAAGATGACCTTCGCTTGGATGCCCGTGCAGTCTTACCTTTAAAGAACTGGCAATGAAAAGAACCAAAAAGGTTTTGTTTCAATACGGATATCAGGGAAGGCGCAGTCTTGGTCAACATTTTCTTGTTGATGAGGGGGTTTTAAAGAGGATAGCTCTGCTTGCCAATTTAACTCAGGAAGATGAGGTTTTAGAAATAGGAGCAGGTCCTGGCAATCTCACCAAATACCTTGTGGAGCGTGCTGGCAAGGTTTATGCGCTGGAGATTTCCGAGGAGCTGGTGGAGATTTTAAAAAAAGAACTTTCCGCTCCCAACCTTAAGGTTATTTGTGCAGATGTGCTGGGGTTTAATTTCAAAACCATTGCATCAAAAGGAAAGAAGCTAAAAGTTGTGGCAAATCTTCCTTACAACATCTCCACCGAGGTGATTTTTCGGCTTCTTGAAACAAGGGGTATTTTCAGCGAGCTTTATCTTATGCTTCAAAAAGAGGTGGCGGAAAGGGTCTGCGCCAAGCCAAAAACCAAAGATTACGGGATCTTAGCTGTGATTTCGCAGATTCACTCAGAGCCAGAAATAATTATGCGAATAGGTCCTAATGCATTTCATCCCAAGCCTAAAGTGGACTCTGCACTGGTTAAATTTAAGATTTTAGATGACTATCGCTTTCCTCTTATTAATTATTCTGATTTTAAAAAAGTGCTCAAAGCAATCTTTGCCAAGCGGAGAAAAACCCTTCGCAATGCCCTGAGCAAGAGCCAGCTAAAACTGAGCAGGGACGAGGCAGAGGAGCTTTTAAAAGCTGTGAACATTAACCCGCAGGCAAGGGCAGAGGAGCTTGAGCTGGAAAAAATCTGCCAGCTGGCAAATTATTATTCTGAGTGGAAGAAAAATGCCAGAACTGCCTGAGGTAGAAACAATAAAAAGGCAACTGGCTCAAAACCTGATTGGTAAGAGAATAGAAAAAATCTGGATAAAAAGAAATTCCAGAATATTCAGAAAGCTTTCCCATCCACGAAAAATATATAAACTAAAAGGCAAAAAAATTGTTAAGATTAAAAGAAGAGCAAAATACCTGATTTTCATATTCAATAACAAGCAGGCTCTGGTTTTTCATCTGGGAATGACAGGTGGATTTAAATTTGAGAAGAAAAATAAAAAACCCGCGCTTCATTTTCATTTGGAGATGTGTTTTTCTGATTGCAAGCTCAGCTTTTCTGACCTGAGAAAATTCGGAAAAATCCTGCTGACAAATAATTCAGAGCTGAATAAAATAAAAGAGCTTTCCGGGCTAGGTCCTGAGCCATTTTCAGATGAATTTAACAAAAGCTGGCTCGCTGAAAAGTTTTGCGGAAGAAAAGCTCCGGTTAAATCTTTGCTTTTAGACCAGCATATTTGCGCAGGAGTGGGGAACATTTATGCAGATGAGGCGTGCTACAGGGCAGGAATTTTACCTACCCGTCCAGCAGGAAGTCTTGGTAAAGAGGAAATCTCAAGGCTTGTGCGGTCAATAAAAAAGGTGCTAAAAGATGCCATTGATTCTAGGGGCACAACCATTCGTGACTATCAGACCGCTTTTTCAAAATCTGGAGGCTATCAGCCAAAGGTTTATGGTAGGGAAGGCGAGCCCTGCCTAAAATGTGGAGAAAAGATAAGAAGAACAAAAATCAGCGGGAGAAGCTCGTATTTTTGCCCTTCTTGCCAAAGATAAGTTTTCATTATAGTCAAGTATAAAATATTCAATAAAGTATATAATTTAAATCCAGTCAGCTATAAATAGTAGAATGTGATTGCCAAAAGAACGGGATGTATGTTGAGGCGACAAAGTGCTTCAATCTAGCTAGCGATAAATATCAAAGCGTAATAGTTGAAAATTTTATTTATGTTTTTTCATTATGGAAGAGGTCATAAGAAGCAGTTTATTTTTCATTTTAAAAAGATTTTAAGATTTCTTCATTATGAGGTTTAGCTGGTAAGGGTAAAAAAATTTGGTGTCCCCAGGGGGATTTGAACCCCCGTTGCCGGATTGAAAGCCCGGTGTCCTAGACCTGGCTAGACGATGGGGACACCTTGATTTAAAGTATAAAAACAATAAGCCATTTGTCAAGCTCTCAGTCAAGACTCAGATTTCATTAAAATCAAAAAAGCTTCTAATCCCAAAGTTTAAATCTTTTTTGAAAATAATTCAATTCTGAATAAAAAAGATGGTTTTTCCAAATCACTAGTAAGATTATTTTGCTAGAATAAAACTACTTTGCTAGTTATTTGCTTTATAGATATTTCATTTATCAAATCTCAGCTATATCATATAAATAATGAGGGAGTTTAAATTGCGAGCGGTTTTGATTTATCTGCTTTACGGATTGGTTTCTATTTTTGTTCAGGTGATTTTAATTCGCAGGCTTTTAAGTGTTTTTTATGGGAATGAGCTTACCATTGGGGCACTCTTTGCGGGATGGATGTTTTGGACCGCCTTAGGCGGATACGCCTTTGCCAAAAGAGCGGACCGAACAGCATTTCCAGATAAAGAGTTGGCTTTAATTTTGATTTTATGCGCAGTGCTTTTTGTTCTAAGCGGTGCTTTTACCTGGCTGATTAAGTATATTTTTAAAGTGGTAGAAGGAGAGGCGCTCGGCTTTGGAACCATTCTTCTGGCAGGATTCCTTTTTACCGCACCGGTATGCTTTCTGCTGGGTGCAGGATTTAATTATTCAGCAAAGCTGTTTGAAGCAGACGAGACCAACCTGGTCAGGCTTTATCTTTGGGAAGCGGTTGGCTCGGCAATTGCTGGAATTGTTTTCAGCCTCTTTATTGCTGGTAGAGTTGGGGCATTTTTTCAAATAGTTCTTTGCGCTTTTTTAACAGCGCTTGCAGGTGCTATTGCTCTTACCAGCAGAAAATCTAGGCTTTTTGCAAGTATAGGTTGCGTTTTGGTTGCGCTTGCTTTTGCAGGACTTTCATCTGCTATTGAGAAAAAACTGGTTGAGCTTCGCTGGAAAAATCAAAAAGTCCTTTATGAATCTGAAAGCAAATACGCAACCCTTTCTGTGACAAAGAGAGAGGAACTGGTTAATTTCTGGATTGATGGCTTTCCTGCCTTTAGCTATCCAGACCAGGAGCATTTTGAAAAAATCATTCACCTGCCCCTAGCAATGTGCGCACATCCGGAAAAGGTTTTGCTGATTGGCGGGGGGCTGGCAGGAGCTGTAAAAGAAGTTTTTAAGCACAGAGTAAAAAAGCTGGTTTATGTTCAGATTGACCCCAAACTAACTGAGCTGGAAAAAAGATATATTCCTGAGCTAAAAGAGCTGGAGAAAGTTTATCCTGTAAAGATATATCATCAGGATGCAAGGATTTTTTTAAAAAGAACAAAGGAGCGCTTTGATGCTATTATATTGAACTTGCCTGACCCAGAGACCGCTCATATCAATCGCTACTACACGCAAGAGTTTTACCAGCTGGCAAAATCTCATCTTAAAAAAGATGGGGTTTTAGGATTAACTTTAGGCACGAGCGGAAATTACCTTTCTGATGGGCAGGCTTCGCTTCTTGCCAATGGAGTTTTGACTTTAAAAGCTGTTTTCAAAAAGGTGGTGATTTTACCTTTGGGACAGAACTATCTTGTTGCTGGTGATACCAGCCCGCTTTTAACTGCTGATGCAGAGAAAATTCTCGCTCAGCTCAAAAAACGGCAAATCAAAACCTATTTTGTCAGGGAATATTATCTTAAAGACAATTTAAGCGAGGAGCGATTGCTTTTTGTTCAGATGAGGCTTGAGCATTTTATCAATCAACCAAAAAACACAGACCTCAAGCCAAGAGGATATTATCTTTCCAGTCTTTTGTGGCTGGAGCAGACCAACCCGAGAATAAGGGGCATATTAAAGAAGATTCTTTTAATCAACCAAAAGCCCCTTTATGTTTTTTTAGGCGTATATTTTATTTTGGCTTTAGTTTTGGTTGGCTTTTGGGGTGGCTCTGCATTTAGTGCTCTTAGCATTTTTGCAGTTGGACTGACTGGAATAGGTGCAGAGCTAATTTTGATGCTCGGATTTCAGGTGGTTTATGGATATGTTTACCAGCTGGTTGGTGGACTGGTCAGCGGGTTTATGGTTGGACTGGTAATTGGTGCTTGGCTGTATCAGCGCTATAAAGATTTTTGGCAAAAAGGCAGAACTTGGACATTTTCAGCTGTTCTTGCAGGAGAGATGGCATCAATCGGGTTGAGCTGGCTGGGGCTGTTTTATCTGGTTCGCATCACTCCCAGCGCTTTTATCACCATTAGCCTGATTTTAGGGCTTTTGATTTTGGTTGCATTTTTTTCAGGAATTTGCTTTCCTCTCTCTGCCTTTTGGTTTCAAAAGATTTCTGGAAAAGGAATGGGAGCAACTGCTGGCTGGATAAATGCGTCTGACCATTTGGGAAGTGCTCTGGGTGCTTTTCTTACCTCAGCGATTTTAATTCCAATTTTCGGTCTGGGCGTGGGGCTTGGCGTTTTTGCTGTTATTCTTGCGAGCAGTCTTTTTTCCATTTTGTTGGTATTTCGTGCTTTTCGGCCATAGCTCTTTTTGTGCCAGAAAGGTTTTTTTAATCAGCCAGCTGGAAAAAGGTTTTGGAAGAGAGAGCCAGAGAGCTGGCAGAACAGTTCTTATGGAAAGAGGATTATACCTAAAAACCTCAATCAAAACCTGCCTTGCCTTTTGATACTCACCTTTCCAATAATAAGCACGGGCAAGATAGCGGTTTGCCTGAGCAATGCTTTTTCTTATCCAGCGCCGAAGCTTTCCGCTTCTGTGATAGCTTTTTTTCAGCATCAGCCGAGAATAGTAAAGATAGTCAAAAGCATTTTGCGAAAGCCCGCCCTTGATGTTTCTTTTTACTGCCAGAGGCTTTGGATAAAAGCAGGGATAAATATCCTGCTCAAGCCCTCGCATAATCAGCTCCGCATCTTCATGGATTTTCATTTCCGGTGAGAAAAATCCTACTTTTTCAAAAAACTTCCTCTTGAACATCGTAAAAGAAGTGACAATGGGAGTGGCAAAAAATGTTTCTAAGCATCTCTTTCCAGCCGGAGCAGGATATAGAGAATAAAAGCTGGGATAGGTATCAAGATTTTGGGGAATTTCTTTTCTTTTAAAGACCCATCCATCAGAGAAGGCGAGCAGGCAGGAAGGATGAGCTAAGAAAAAATTGACCATCTCTTCAAGATACCGCTCAAGCCATATATCATCAGCATCAAGAAAGGCTATCAACTCGCTGTTTGCATAGATAAGCCCTTTGTTTCTGGCATTGGCGATGCCTTGATTTTGCTCAAGATGAATAATGCGGGCTTTTGATGAATAGCGCTTGAGAATGTCTTTTGTCTCATCATTGCTTCCATCATCAATAATTATCAGCTCATAGTCAGGATAGGTTTGACAAAGCACGCTCTCAATTGCCTCTTTTACCAGAGGCTGATTGTAAACGCAGATAATAGCACTTACTTTTGGCATCTTACTTTTATTTTATCTTAGCAGTCTTATCGCACAATCAGCGGATATACCCGAGAGATTTTAAAATCTTTTTGGTAGAAGCTGGGGCTGGTGGCTTTTTTGCCTTCACCACTCGGAAGCTCTTTTCCAAATCCATCATTTTTTCCAAAAGCTTTTTGGCTTTTTGAGGATATTTCTCAGCGAGATTATTTTTTTCTTTTGCATCTTGAGATAGCTGGTAAAGCTCAATTTTGCCAGAAGGTAAATTTAAAATCAGCTTATAGTCTTCTTCCTGAAAGGCTTTGATAAATTTTTGAGGCGCTAAAAAAGGCTCTAGCTCTGAGTAGGCAAAACCAGCTCCCCTTCCTGAATCAGCCAGCAGAATAAGGTCTTTTCCATGAATATTTGGCGGTGGAGAAATTCCTAAAAGTCCGAGCGCGGTTGGAAAAATATCTATACTTCTTGCCAGCAGATTGATTCTTTTCCCGGCTTCTTCAAGCCCTGGAAAGTAAATAATTACTTTGAGCACCTCTTGATATAAAGTGCGGGAATGACCAAAACCTTTATGCTCAAGAAATTCCTCGCCATAGTCAGAAGTGATGATGACAACAGAGTTTTGCAACAAACCCAGACTTTTTATTTGCTGATTTTAAAAAGCCAAGAGAAAGCCCAAGCTCGCCTTTAAAATCTCCTTGTGCCAGCAGGTAATCTTCAGGCGCTAAAATCCAAGCGTCTTTGGTGGAATTTTTTAACTTAACTTTTTTGTAAGCAAGTTTTGTGTTTTTGACAGGATGGAGAATCTGGCTGGTATCTGCCTGAGGAAAAGAAGCGATTAATTCTTCTGGAGAAAGCTTTTTTGGCAGTTGAAAAGTAAAAGACAAAAAAAGATGAGCACAAAAAAGCCAGCTTTACCAGCCACCTTTATTGACCAGCACATTTATTTCCCCTCTGTGCTCTGGAGACTGAGGGTAGTAGATAAAAATATCTGCCAGCCCGTCCTGATTAAAATCCTTGGTAATGGGCAAGCCAACGCTGGCAACTGAAACTGTTTCTTTATACTTTCTGGCACCGCTTTTATCTTTGATAGCAATAATCAGCTCATCTTCAGATTTGCTGTAAACAAGGTCAGCAACACCATCGCCATTAAAGTCCGCAAAGACATTAGGAAAGCCGGTAGTAAATTTGCCTTCAGATAGGTCAAGATGAAGGTCAATTCGGTCAGTGTAATCAGGCAAATCATTAAAATGATGCTGATGATTAAAATAATAATTCCATTGCAGTGGGACATAGCCAGTAATCAGCACCCGAGCAGTAGTAAAAAATCCCGCTTCAACAATGGGAATGATTAAATCAACATCTCCATCATTATCTAGGTCACGAATAAACGGACCAATTATCCAGGCATTGTATTCCCAGCTTCGCTTAGGCTTTAATTTATGACGATAAAGATTTTTTCCGCTGTATATGCAAAGTTGAGCTTTTTGATTGAAAATACCGCCCTGCTGAAGATTGGTGAGCGCATCTGCGAAGCCATCATTATCAAGGTCAGCGATTAAGATGTTAAATTGCTGTCTTTGTGCCTTTTTGTCAGGCGTGGGTAGAGGAAAGCTTAATCTGGCGATTGGTTGCGAAGAGTAGAAGTTTTTGGAGTTGCGTTTATAGACCCAGAGCTGTTCATTACAGATGGCAAGGAGCTCTTTTGTGCCATCACCGTCCCAGTCTTCAAGAAAAAGCTTGGGAGTTTGATAATTTACATTTATCTCTGAATGGGGAAAGAGTCCTGCCAGTCCAAAGGAGAAAAAGCTCACATCCACAGGAAGATTAATTCTTTGCGATGTCCAGCCACGGTCAAGGTAGTAAAAGATTAAGCCAGAACCCAGCTGAAGAATGAATATCTCATTCTTTCCATCTTCGTTCCAATCGTAAATAAGCTTGTAGCTGATAATATATTCAGAAGAAGGAGCCTGAATAACAGGGTTGGAGATATTCAAAATTTTTTCACTAGCAGAAAGGCTTTTTGCTTTGAAATAATAACAGAGCAAAGAGCTGGTTGTTAAAAAAGCAAGGCAGGTATTTTTTTTATCTGGAAGTTTTCCCACATCAATGATAAGATAGCTGGAAGGAATGGGCATTTTAAACTGCCGATTTTGAGAATAACCATTAGAGCGGTCAGGTGAGAAGATGGAAAGATATTTTTGCTTGTGGTTATTTTTTTGTAAGGTGTATAAAACAATTAGCTCCTTGAAGCCATCATCATCAAGGTCAACAACTTTCAAAGAGCGTATCTCGCCATTAACTTTAAGTTGATTAAGCTTAAAATGCCCCTGTGCCCAGACATTCAGACAAAAGCTAAAAAAAATCATAAACCAAATTTTTTTCATTTTAGATTAAAATTAACATTCCTTTTTCTGTTTGACAAGAAGCAGAAAACATTCTTGGAGAATGTTCTTGACATTTAAAAAATAAATCGTATTTTTGAAATGATAATTTTTTAAAGGAGTAAAAGATGAAGATTATCAAGCAGGCATTGAAAGAGGGAAGGATGAGTTTAACTGAATATGAGTCCAAAAAGATACTTGCCCGCTATGGTGTTCCTGTGACAAAAGAGTATCTGGTTCATAGCCCCAAAGAAGCGGTGGAGATGGCTGAGAAGATAGGCTATCCAGTAGTATTAAAAGGCTCTGGGAAAGAGCTTCTGCATAAAACAGAAATGGACATTGTTAGGCTGAATTTGAAAAATGCCAAAGAGGTAAGGCAGGCTTTTAAGGAAATCAAAGCCAATGCTGGCGATAAACTAGAAGGTGTGCTCGTGCAGGAGATGGTAAAAGGCGAGCGGGAGCTGGTGCTGGGGTTAATTCGTGACCCGCAATTTGGTCCCTGCGTGATGTTTGGCTTGGGCGGAATTTACACCGAGATTTTAAAGGATGTCTGCTTTCGGGTGGCTCCTATTACAGAGGAAGATGCCTATCAGATGATGGAAGAGATTCGTGCCAAAAAGATTTTATCTGCTTTTAGAGGAATGGCTCCTGCTAATCGGAAAAAGCTGGCTAAGGCAATGGTGGGATTGGGCAAGCTGGGCGTAGATATTCCTCAAATCAAAGAGGTTGATATAAATCCTCTTATCCTCACTCGCACTGGCAATCCTGTGGCAGTGGATGCTCTTGTTGTTCTGAGCGAAAGCTAAACCTTCTTTTTTAGAGGGGCAGATAATTTCTTTTTGTCCCCCTAGCTCTTTTTTCCCGTCCTTTTAAAAATAAAAATCCTTTTCGCAAAATTTTGCCTGTTTTCTGATAAGGATTTGAAGACTATAATTAAAACCAAGAGTGAGTAGCTTTTCAAAGCCATTTTATCAAGACCGCTATTTTTGGCTTGCGCTAATAGCTGGCGGGATTTTTTTGCTTCCGAGCCTCTGGTTCGGATTTACAATGGACCAAGCAGTTGGTGCTTATGTTGCTTGGGTGTGGAAGAAATATCATTTAGTGCCTTATGTTGGCGCTTGGGATTTAAGCTTTCCTGGAATGTATATTGTTCATCGGCTGGCTCTGGAGATATTTGGAGAGAGCATTTTAGGATTTCGTTTATTTGATTTCCTTGCTCAGCTAAGCGTGCTGGGAATGATTTTTTATCTTGCCAGAGAACTTTTCAGCTCAAGCTTGGCTGGATTTTTCTCTTCAATTTTTTATGCAGTTTATTATGTAAGTGGTGGAGCTTTGGAAACAGCAGAAAAAGATGGGTATGTTCTTTTGCTTTTTCTTTTCTGCTTGGTTTTGATAGTCGGGCTGAACAGGCAAAGAATTGTTCTTGCTGTGTTAAGCGGTCTTGCGCTTGGCTTTGCTTTTTTATTAAAGCCTTTTTATGGGCTAAGCTGGCTGGTTTTGGCAATTTGGTTTTTAGCCAAAGAAAAGGCTCAACCTCGCTCTTGGCTTTTGGCAGGTGTTTTTGGGATTTTCTGCCTTGTTCCCAGCTTGCTGGTGATTGCTTATTATGCAGATAAGGGCGCTCTGCGGGAGTTATACTTTGCTACCCTTTGGTATGGTTTTAAAGTTTATGGTCGGACAAATCCTTTTGCAGGGTCTTTATTAATTCAGCTTCTGGCAGGATTTTATGCTATTCTTTCACGCTTTCAGATTTTATTCTTTTTGGGAATTTTAGGAATAGTATTTGCTGGAAGGGAGCAGAAGAGCAGGTCGCTTTTCTGGATAGCAATTGTTTTTATGCTCATAGGTTTGTTTTCTTTTTTTGTTCAGGGGAAGTATTTTTACTATCATTCAATTCCTTTTTGGGGAATGATGATGCTTTTTGCTGGTGGTGGTCTGGTAAAGCTTGCTGAGTATTTGCAGGAGCAGGTCAAGCTGATTCTTTCAAAAGCCACTCTTTATCTTTTAGTTTTAGTGATAATTTTTCTGGGCGGAATTCATCCCCAACTTTACAATTTTTTTATTAAAGCGAGTTTTCGAAAGTTGGATGTAGCATATTCTTTAGGAAATAGTTATGATGCCCGCTACTATCGCGCAGTCAAGTATTTGAAACGATTTATTGGCAGAGATGACGAAATAGAATTTTTTGGCTGGCATCCGATTGTGCCTTATCTTTTAAAAAAGAAACTTCCAAGCAGATTCTGCGTGATATACCATCTTTTTATCGGGGCAGGCAGATACGGGCTTACTGGTCAGCAGAAAAAATGGATTGAGGAATATACACGAGATGTTATTAAATCCCGTCCCAAATTCTTTCTGCTTGCCAAACAAATTCCAGGCTGGGAAGTGTTTGCTCTTCCCAGCCCTTATCTGAGCGAAATTCTAAACAAATATTTTCCAAAGCTAAAAGAATTTTTGCTGAAAAATTATCGCAGGGTGGGAGAGGTAGAAGGAATTGAGGTGTATGTTTTGAAGCAGGATGCAGAAAAGATAGAGCAGGAGTAAGGGGTGAAAATTTTTCAGGCAAAATTTTTTATTCCGAGCTTAATAATTAGTGCATTTAATTTATAGCTTACCATTTGGTTTGGATTAAGAGCTGACCAAGCTATTTATTGCTACGGTGTTTGGGTGTGGAAGCATTATCACCTACCACCCTATATCGGTGTATGGGATTTAAGCTAGCTTAGAATCTTTTTGCTCCAACGGTTGGTTTTGGAAATCTTTGGAGAAAGTATTTTATGGTTCAGGATATTTGATTTTTTAAGTATTATGTGAACTCGCTGGCTTTCTTTCCTATTCTTGTTTGTCGCAAACTTCGCACCAAGTTGAAAATTAGCAAAAGCAGGCGATTGGAAGACCCCCTCCTTCAAAGCTCTTCAATAAGATTTTGCTTGAGGCTTTTATTTGGCAGGGAAGAAGCCAACGAGCCAAACTTGGCTTTGGAGTTTCGCTTTTTGCTGTTTTGAAAAAGCCTGCTCGGAACTAATTTGCTCATAAGTGTCTCAAAAATTTAAGCTAAAAGATTTTATCTTTGCAAAAATAAATGATAGGTTATTAAAGGGTGTGGCTAGCTGGAAGACAAACTGGCGCCTGCTTTGGCGAATGGTTGAGCGGGATTTGCGCAGTAAGTATGTTGGAAGCCTGATTGGAATTTTCTGGACAGTTATTCATCCGCTTTTATTGCTTCTTATTTTCACCTTTATCTTTGCCATAGTTTTTCAGGCAAAATTCGGTGCTGAAAAAGGTGTTGGAATAAGTGCTCTTTATATTCTTTGCGGACTTATCCCTTGGCTAGGGTTTCAAGAAGGATTAATTAGAGCAGGTAGTTATCTTATTGAGCATCGCAACCTCATCAGCAGAGTTAAATTTCCAGTTGGTATTCTTCCTGCGGTTCCTGTTTTAAGCGGTCTTTGCGGGCAGGTGATTGGATTTTTGGTTTTAATTTTATGGGCGGGTTTTAAAGGAAAACTGAGTTTTTTGGGCTTGGTTTTAGTTTTTGTTTGGATTTTGGTTCAACTGGGCTTTGGCTTGGGACTGGGGTATCTTATTTCAGGGCTCAGCGTTTGGGTAAGGGATATTATTCAACTGGTGCCAGTGCTACTTTTAGTTTGGATGTATGCCACGCCAATATTTTATCCTGCTAATATGGTTCCTGCTAAATTCCAGATATTTATCTGGCTCAATCCAATGGCACATCTTGTAGAAGGATACAGAAGGCTTTTGCTGGAAAAAAGTTTGCCAGAATTAAAATCAGTGGTTTTTCTTACAGCGATGATGGCTGTTTCTCTTGTTTTAGGCTTTTGGATTTTCAACCGCTTGAAAAAGGGGTTTGCAGACCGTGTCTGAGGTAGCTGTTAAAGCGAGCGAGCTCTGGAAGGTCTTTAAGGTATATACCAAGCCCAGACATTGGCTTTATGAGCGGATTTTACTTGGTAAAAGAAAATATCATTGTCAGGTGGTGGCGCTTAGGGATGTAAGCTTTGAAGTCAAAAAAGGAGAGTGCTTTGGAATTGTGGGAAGAAACGGCGCTGGTAAAACCACTCTTCTTAAAGTGCTAGCAGGAATTAGTCCACCTACCAAAGGTAAAATAGGGATTTTAGGTAGGCTTGCTACGCTTTTGGAGCTGGGAAGCGGTTTTCATCCTGAATTTACTGGGAGAGAAAATCTTAGGCTGAATGGAATGATTGCAGGCTTTTCATCAAAAGAACTAGATGAAAAAATTCAGCAGATGATAGAATTCTCTGAGCTGGGGGATTTTATTGACCTTCCTGTTCGCACCTATTCTGATGGAATGTATCTTCGCTTGGGGTTTTCCCTTGCACAGGCGCTTGAGCCAGATATTTTTTTGATTGATGAGGCGCTGGCAGTTGGTGATGAGCATTTTCGCTCCAAATGCCTGCGGAGAATGCTAGAGATGAAGGAGCAAGGAAAAACTTTAATAATTGCCTCGCATGATTTAACAATGATTCGGGGTTTGTGCGAGCGTGGAATTTATTTAAAAGAAGGTAGAATTTACGCGCAGGGAAAGATAGACGATGTTTTATCTGCTTATCTGGAAGATATTTATCAAGAGGCGTTGAGAGAGGAGAGAAAAGAAGGTGAATGGAAAAGAAGAGGCACAGGAGAGGCAAGGGTGGTATCTGTAAAGATGAAGAATTCTTTGGGAGAAGAAGTTTATGTCTTCAAAACCGGAGAGGAGGTGGAGATAGAGTTTGAATATGAGGTTAAAAAGGATATTAGTGATTTGCTCTTTGGGATTAACATTTTCCGCAGTGATGGGGTTTTGATTTTGAGCACCAATCAGGAATGTGCTCAGCTTGCTTCTGAATTTGGTCAAAAAGTTGAAATAGATTTGCCAGAGAAAATATCAGCTGGTCATAAGGGCAAAGTGAGCTATAAATTTCAAAACGAGCTTTTACCGGCAAGGTATCAGCTATCAGTGAATATTTTTAGAGGAAAAAGCGGTGCCTGCGCGTGCGTTGATGAGGTTTTTGATGTGGTTCGTTTTGAGGTGCAGAGCCCAAAGGTTATTGACCGAGGCGTATTTATTCCCAAAGCAAGCTGGAAGATAAGTTAAAAGATGATTTTTTTTGCTAAAAGCTCTCTTTTAGAGAAAAAAGCTTGGAACAAAAAACAGGCGCAGATAGCCTGGAAAAAAGGCAAAGTAAAAGTTAAACATTTTCCGCTGGTGGTTTATCTTGAAGCAACCAGCGTGTGCAATCTTTCCTGTCCAATGTGTCCTGTGGCAATGGGAGTTAGCGAGTATCAGTATGAGGAGAAATTTTTAGACCTTGATTTTATCCAAAGGCTCAAACCTGTTTTGGAATATGCTCAAAGATGCTTTTTAAGCGGTGGTGGTGAGCCTTTTTTGCATCCAAAGTTTTTTGAGCTGGCAAAAGAGGTAAAACAGCTTAAGCTGGAGGTAATTTTAAATACCAATGGAACTTTAATTGATTCTGCCTGCGCAAAGGAACTGGTTGAGCTTGAGCTAGACTGCCTTTCATTTTCCATTGATGCAATAAATCCAGATACCTATCGGAGAATTCGCAGAGGGGCTGAGCTGGAGCAGGTGGTAGAGGCTATTAAACTGCTTGATGAGGAAAAGAAAAAACAGGGAAAATCAAAGCCCTATCTTAATATGCAATTTACGCTTTTCAAAGAGAATCTAAAAGAGCTGGATAAGGTGGTAGAATTCGCCAGCTCTTTGGGTATAAATCATCTGGTGGTTGAACCTCTCAGTCCGATTTTCAGCTTTGATGCAAAGTATCAGGATTTTTTTCAAAAGAATTATGTTCCCGCTGATGCCGAGTTGATGAGCAGGCTTGAAAATCTCAAAAAGGATGCTCTTGGCAAAAGATTAATCTTTACCAGCACATATTTGGAAGGAAAAAAGCGCATCAAGCGATGCCCTCAACCCTGGATAAATTTTGGAGTAAGAACCAATGGAAGAATTTTTCTTTGCTGTGGAACCGCAGAATTTATGGGCACATTAAAAGAAGCAGGGTTTGAGCAGATATGGAACGGGGATAAATATAAAGAGGCAAGAAAAAGGATTTCACAAGGGAAGTATCCTAATTATTGTCAGCTTTGCCTTGTTGAATCTCGCAGTCCTTGGTTTAATGCTGAGCTGTTAGAATGATGGAGCCGAAGGTCAGCATAATCATTCCTACCCTTAATGAAGAAAAGAATATCAAGACCTGTCTAGAAAGGGTTTTAAATCAGAAAACAGATTTTGCCTATGAGGTTTTGGTGGTGGATTCTGGCTCTTCTGACCAGACCGTTGAAATTGTCCGCTGGTTTGCTAAAAATCATTCTGTTCGCTTAATTGAGGTATCAAGAGAAAGTTTTTCTCATGGCGCAACCCGAGCTTATGCTTCTAAATTGGCTCAAGGAGAATTTTTAGTTTATCTGGTAGCAGATGCTTTTCCTGCCAATGAATACTGGCTGATTAATCTTGTAAAGCCAGCTCTTAAAGATGAGAAAATCGCAGGAACATACAGCAGGCAACTTCCCCGAGAAAATGCCACGATTTCAGAAAAGGTTCGGCTGAAGAAAAGAAAGGCTTACTCAAACCAACCGGCTATCTCTGAGCTTAAAGATTTAATGCAATACCACAAGCTGGAGCCAATTGAGCGGATTTTGTTTTGCGATTTTGATGATGTGAGCTCACTTCGGCGAAAAGATGTTCTTGATAAAATTCCCATTCCAAGTGTGGAGTGGGCAGAGGATTTGCTTTGGAGCAAAGCCTGTCTTTTTGCTGGATACAAAATCGCCTTCTGTCCTGATTCTGTGGTTTATCATAGCCACCAGCCCAATGTTTTATACCTGTTCAAGCGTGGCTGGATTGACCAAAAAATAGCTGGCAAATATTTCGGAGCAATTTATTATCCTGATTTGAAGGAAGTTTGTCGGGCTTTTTTTAAAGATAGCTATTCCTTTGTAAAAGAACTTGAGAATTTTGAAGAGCCTTTTCAAAAAAAATTATGGGCAGGAATATGCGAGCCATTTTATAAGGGAGCGGAGATGCTTGGAAGATACCTAGCCAGCAAAACATTTCTACCTGATTCTTATATATCTTTGCTTGAGCTTTTCAAAAAAGCTCATATTTATCCAAAAGATGCTAAAAAGCGAGTATTTAAAACCGCTTTTGTTGTAGGGGAGCGCTGGCAAAGGGTGATTTTTGCCAATCCACCAGCAATGATAAGTTTTCAATTAACCCTTCCCAGCCAGCCTGTTTTTAAATTCAGCTTGGGATTTAATCCCAAAGTATGGCTAAAGCGAAGCCAGCCAGTTGATTTTATGGTAGCAGTGCAAGGTGAGTTAATCTTTAAAAAGCGCATTGTGCCCAAAAAAGATGTTTTTACCAGCTGGCAGGATTTTGAGCTGGAGCTAAAAAACTGGGCAGGCAAAAAAATCTGGCTGGATTTAATCACCAAAAGTAATGAGATAAAATATGGATGGGTGGGATGGGCGGAACCGAGAATTATCTCAAAAGCTCAGACTAAAACCATAGATTTTAAAAGAAGATTCCTCAGCGCTATTGAGAAGAAAATAGAAAAAAAAGCTCTTCGTCATCCATAAAAAATCTTTAAGGAGGTGTAAAGATGATAGAGTGCAAAAACAAAGAGAAGAATCTCAAGTTCTGCAACTGCACTTATGAGCCATGCGAGCGAAAAGGCATTTGCTGTGAGTGCATTCGCTATCATCTGCGAATGAAGGAACTACCTGCCTGCTTTTTTACCAAAGAGGGTGAGGCAACTTGGGACCGCTCAATAGCGAACTTTATGAAGCATCATATCTAAGATGAACATTCTTTTCATATATCCTGATTTAGGCAGTTTTTTACCAAAACACTATCAGCACGGAATAGGATATTTATCTTCGGTTTTGAAAAAACAGGGGCATAGGTGCGGGCTTTTATATCTTTCTCATTTTCCCAATGAAGATGAGCTGAGAGAAAAAATAAAAGGCTTTTCTCCAGATTTAATCGCTTTTAGCGCCACCAGCCACCAATTCAGGTATCTGGTGAAATTGGGACGGTGGATAAAAAGGGATTTTCCCAAAACCCTTATCATCTGCGGTGGAGTGCATGCCACTTTGGCGCCGGAAGAGACTATATCTGTGCCAGAAATAGATATTGTTTGCCGAGGAGAAGGAGAAGAGGCTATTGTTGAGCTAGCCCAAGCTCTTGAGCAAGACCGCTCTTATCTTGAAGTGGAAAATTTATGGATTAAATGGAAGGGCAGGGTGATTAAAAATCCGCTCCGACCATTAATTCCAGACCTAGACAGCCTTCCTTTTCCTGACCGAGAGGTTTTTAACTATCAGGAGATTTTAGATGGAGATGACAGGCGCTTGAGCCTTCTTGTTGGCAGGGGCTGTCCATTTGATTGCACTTATTGTGCTAATCAGGCAAAAAAAGAGCTTTATAAAAGAAAGGGAAAGTATGTGAGGCTTCGTAGCGTTGATAATCTGCTTGCGGAAATAGAAAACTGCTCAAAAAACTATCAGATTAAAAGCTTGGATTTTAATGATGATATTTTCACCCTCAACCGAGCCTGGCTGGAAGAGTTTTATGAAAAGTATCCCAAGAGATTTTCATATCCTTTTAGAATAAATGTTCACTGCGGAACTGTTGATGCAGAGATTTTTCAGAAGCTAAAAGAGATTGGCTGTGAGATGGTAAGGATTGGCGTTGAGAGCGGAAGTGAGCGAGTGCGCAGGGAGATAATGAATCGCCGAATCTCACAAAAGCAAATCATAAAGGCATTTGAAGAAGCGGAGCAGGCAGGAATTAAGACATGGTCGTTTAATATGGTTGGTCTTCCTGAAGAGACAAGCGAAGATGCTCTAGCAACATATAATCTCAACCGAAGGCTTGCTCCTGACCATATGCAGGTAAGTGTTTTTAATCCTTATCCTGGCACTGCTCTTTATCAGGTTTGTCTGGAAAAAGGATATTTGAAAGACCAAATCAAAGACGGCTATTTTGTTCCAGAGACCGCCTTGAAATTTCCCAGTCTCTCGCCAAAGGAAATTCACAACTGGCATCAAAGGTTAGTTCGCTTGGGCGAATTTTTCCGTTATCAAAAGGGGTTGCGAAGAAAATATCAAGATAAAAAAATCCTTTATGACCTGATTGATGAGCTTGACCAAGCAGAAATCTTCTCCCCTGTGCCTGATTACTGGGGAGAAGAATACCTGATGATTTATGAAAATGTCTACCGGGTGCTGATTATGCATCCACCAACAAGAATTTTATATCAGATTAATTTAACTGAGCCTGCTGAACTTAATTTTGGAATACTTATCCACCCAGGAGTTTATGAAAAGGCGCAGAACAAAGGAGTGATATTTAAAGTATGGCTGGGCAAAAAACCAAATGAGCTGATAGAGATATTTTCCAAATACCTTGATGCTCAGGGAAAAAAACAAGACAGGGGAGTATTTGATTTTAAACTTGACCTCTCCAGCTGGCAGGGATTGATTTTTCTTCAGCTAGAGACTCAGCCCAAAGACCCAGAAAAAAACATTTACAACACTGCTGGATTTTCCAGTCCCCTGCTGGTGGCAAAAGAAGGTGGGGAGAGATAGATTGTTTAGTAAGGAAAGCATAGCCTATCTTAAAACCGCGCTCAGCCAGCACAGAGTCTTTAAAGGTCCTTTGGACCTACAGATTCTTCCTACCACCCGCTGTAATGCCCGCTGTGTGTTCTGTCCGATGTTTGCAGTGAGTAAGAGCGCCAAGCAAAAGTTCGCACCACGCTGGCTGGAGCAGGCAAAGGATTTAAATCCCGGAATTCTTGACCATCTAATTGATGACCTGTATCGGCTGGGCGGGCTTAAAAGAGTGCATATAACAGGCGGAGAGCCTCTTGTTTACTCGCACATCATTCCGCTTCTTTTTCTTCTGCGGAGAGACTTTCCCGATGTTGAGCTTGCCCTTGTTACCAATGGCATACTTCTTAAGCAATTTGCCCGAGCAATCTGTATGATTGGTCTTGACCGAATTTCCATCAGCGTAAATGCAGGCACTTCTAAAAGTTATTCCCGGCAGATGGGCATAGGAGAGGAAAAGTTTTATGAGCTGTGGGAAGGCATAGAACAGGTTTCTAAATTTCGGCAAAACAAAAAACCCTTTATTTCTTTAACCGCTGTTCTTAACCGATTTAATTATTCTGAGGTAAAAGAGCTTTTTGAGCTTACCCGAAACTCAGGTGCAGATGCCCTTACTTTTATTTCTCTTATGGATTTTCCTTTTGCAGGCGAGCCAGTGCGAGAATATGCTCTTAGTGAAGCTGAGTATCAGGAATTTTCAGCGAGAATTGAGGAGCTGAAGCCTTTGGCGGAAAAATCAGGCATATATCTTGGCTTTACTGGCAAAGATGAGCATCTGGGCAAACTTCGTGCTGGAGATATTTATCAAAAACTGCCTTGCTATTCAGGATATGTGTTTGCAATGATATATCCAGACGGCTCTGTCCGTCCTTGTTGCAACTGCGAGCAGGTCTTGGGAAAGCTCACTGAAAAAAGCTTTTATGAAATATGGAAAGGAGAAGAGGCGCAGAAAATAAGGGATAGGATGCTTAAAATTCCCCAGCTCGGTCCGCCCCAGCAATGCGATTGCCTTGAATGCGGATACATATTTGAGAACGAAAAATTCCACCAGCTCCTTGAAGAAAATGAATGACCTTGTAAAAATTGCTTTTTATTATGGAGCAGGAAGAATTTTTATTCCCCTGCCCAGATTTTTTATTTTCAATCCCACTCGGCGATGCGACCTTGCCTGCCAGCATTGCGGAGTATGGAAGTCAGAAAAAAAGATAGAGCTTAGCTCAGATGAGCTTAGAGAACTTTTAAAGAATAAACTTTTTCAAAAAATAGAGGTGGTCTGGCTTTCTGGCGGGGAGCCGAGCCTGCGCAAAGATTTAGCAGAGCTGACAGAGGTTTTTAATCAAAGCCTTCCCAAAATGCAGATACTAGGTATGGCAAGCAATGGCTATAATTCGGAGCGAATTATTTTAAGATGCCGAGAGATGCTCCAAAAGCTAAATCCAGCTAAACAGGGATTTTTTCTTCATCTCTCTCTTGATGGTATTGGCGAGCCTCATAATAAAATTCGTGGAAAAGAAGATGCTTTTGAAAACCTTATTAAAACAATAGACAGGTTTAAAAAATTAAAAGAAGAATTCCCCTGCCACAGGCTGGAGCTGGGATTTAACTGCGTAATTCAAAAGGGAAATTATTTTCAGCTAAAAGAGATTTTTGAATTTGCCCAAAGCCAAAGCGCCAGCATAACTTTTAATCTGGTGGAGATAACGGACCAGTATTACAGCAACATAGAGCTTGCTCAAAGCTTAAGCCTTTCTCCAGACGAAAAGCAGGCAGTCATTGAGTTTTTGAAAGAAATTATCAACAAGCTACCAGCTGGTTATAAAAGTCATTATAAAAGCCTGATTTCAATTCTAAGCGGAAAAAGACGCACTAGAAGATGCTTAAGCCTTTATTCAACAGTGGTCATTGATTCTGATGGAAGCTGGATTCCCTGCCCGCTTTCTTCCAACTGGCAAAAGGTAAATTTCTTGCAGGTCTCTGCAGAAAAATTCTGGAAGAGCAAAACTACTAGGGAGCTAAGGAAAAGAATCCAAAAACAACTTTGCCCAAAATGCGGTTTGAGCTGTTCTCTGGGAGATTCTTTGAGCATCAGCGAGTTTTTGCGAGGTGGATTTGAATGAGTTTTTCTCAAAAAAACTCGCAAGCTTTAACCAAGCTTCGGGCAGTTAATCTTGAGCTTTCCAGTTATTGCAATCTTTCCTGTAGGTTCTGCCTGAGAAATGCTTGGGAAGGTGCAGGCAAAAATCAAAATATGCAAATGGAACTGCTTAGAAAAATCCTTCCCCAAATCTCTAAGCTAAAAACTATTGACCTTACTGGCTGGGGCGAGCCTCTTATGCATCCTGAATTTGCAAGAGCGCTCAGGCTCATTCGCTCTCAGTTTTCTCAAACCTTGAGCTTTACCTCAAATGGCATTTTACTTGACCAAGAAAAAATCAATTCCATTATTGAAAATCAGGTGGATGTTATTTGCTTTTCTATAGATGCTTCTTGTAAAGCTGTTTATGAAAAGCGAAGAGGAAGGTTCTGGGATAAAATAGAAAAAGAAATTAAAAGCTTGCTAAAAAGAAGAAATCAGCTCGGACTAAAAAAGCCCAAAATTTATGCCAGCTACCTTTTGCAAAAATCCTATCTTTTTGACCTAAAGCCCTTTGCCCAGAAGATGCTAGAATGGGGAATGGACGGAATTTTATTTCAGCAGATGGGCGGTGTTTTTTCTCCCAAAGACCTAGATGAAATTACCTATTCAGGCTATTATGATATTGATTTTTCTGATGATGCGCTCTTTCAACTTATCAATGATATTGCCTTGGAATTTAAAGGAGAGCTTGAGGTTATTTTCCCTGAAAAGGTGCATAAAGAAAGGCAGTGGGGATGCGGGGTTTTTCCCATTGACCAGATTTTTATCAAAGCCAATGGAGAAGCTAGTCCCTGCTGTGCATTAGGATATCCTGTAAGGTTTTTGAAAAAAGATAAAAAAACAAAAAAACCAACCACATTGATTTTAGGCAATCTTAATGATGAATCTCTTGATGAAATCTGGCAAAAAGACATAGCAAGAAAATTTCAGCAGGATATGCTAAAAAAAGGCTTTAGTCCTGCCTGCGATGACTGCATAGGGCTTTATATGAGGAGAGAATAATGCGCATACTTTTGGTATATACAGATATTGGCTCTGGTCAGATTTATCATTACCAGCACGGAATTGGCTGGATAAGTGCAACTCTCAAGCAAAGCGGTCATCAGGTTGGGCTTTTGTATGTTGAAAAAGAAATAACAGATGAAGAATTTATTTATGAGGTAAAGAAATTCTCTCCCCACCTGCTCGGCTTTTCCTGTTCAACTCTTCAGTATCAATTTGTGAAAAGATATGCTAGGGCAGTAAAATCCGCTCTTGGTCTTCCCATTGTCATCGGCGGAATTCATCCGACCATTGTTCCAGAAGAAGTGCTCAAAGAAGATGTTTTTGATTTTTTAATCAGGGGAGAGGGAGAATTTCCTCTACTTGAGCTGGTAGAGGCGCTGGAAAAAGAAAGGGATTTTCAAAGGATAAAAAATCTCGGCTTTAAGGATAATAATCAGATAAAGCTAAATCCGCTTCGCTCGCCTGTTAATCTGGATGAGCTTCCTTTTCCTGACAGGAAAATTTATGATGAGGCTCGCCTTCTGGAAGAAAACGATAATCAAATAACAGTAATGGCAAGCAGGGGCTGTCCTTTTGCTTGCACATATTGCTGTAATTCGGTTTTAAGTCAGCTGGCAGGTGGAGTAAGTAAGTGGCACAGGAGAAGGTCAATTGAGAATATGCTTGCGGAAATAAAACTTCTTCACCAGCAATATCCCCAGCTAAAAACTTTAATGTTTATGGATGAAGTTTTTACCAGCTCAAGAAAATGGGTGGTGGAGTTCTGTCAGGAATACAAAAAGCATTTTTCCACTCCTTGGAGGATTTTTGTTCGGGTGGGAACAGTTGATTATGAGCTTTTAAAGCTGATGGCAGAAAGCGGGCTTTATTCTATTCTTATCGGCGTTGAAAGCGGTGATGAGCGGATAAGAAAAGAGGTAATGAACCGCAAAATGACCAATGAACAAATCATTCAGCTTTTCAAATGGGCAGATGAGCTTGGACTAGAAACTTGGAGTATGAATATGGTGGGTGTGCCAGGAGATAATGAAAAGACCATAAAGAAAACAATGGAGCTTAACCGGCTTCTCAACCCAGACCATCTTTCTCTTTCTATATTTCAGCCATTTCCTGGCACTGAGCTTTATGAAAAATGCAGACGGGAAGGATTGCTTTTAGAAAGACCTGCTACTTCTATTTTTTTCTATCAGCCCCGTGTAAAATTACCTGACCTTTCTGATGAAAAATTCAACCAGCTTTTCCAAGAATTCCGCAAATGGGGTTGGATTTGGTCAGCAAGAAAGCGAGCAAAGGGCTATTATGACCTTTGCGCCAATTTTGACAAGGCTAAAATCAAAGAAGGCGGAGAGGGTTATGTGCAAATTATGCTCACACGAGTTAGGGGCAAAGATAGAATGAGCATTTTAATTCACCCACCGAGCAGGGTGAGCTGGAAGGTTGAGATTAAGCCTCATACCAAGCTGATTTTTGGAGCTAGTTTCAGCCCAGATGTATGGGATAAGCCTGGAGAGGGATGCTGGTATCTGGTAAAAGTCAAAACAAGGCTTGGAAAAGAAAAAGTGGTTTTTTCTCATTATCTTGACCCCAAACACAATCCTGATGAGAGAAAATGGAATGATTTTATGGTTGACCTTGGGCAATTTGCAGAGAAAAAGGTTGGGCTTATTCTTGAGACCAAAACCGAGCGCTCCAATGACTGGTGCGTTGCTTTTTGGTCAAGACCCTATCTAACTCAGGGGGAAAAAGATGGGGATTTTTGACAAGCTCAGGTTTTTCAAGCGTCTGATGGACGACCCTGATTTAAATCGGATTTATCAAATCGTCAAGGAGCGCAAAACCTCTCCCCAAATCATTGAGCTTGAAGATGCGCTCATTCGCTGGGCAGGATTTTTTCATCATCATTCCCTTGAGTATGCGATCAAAAAAGGAATGAAGGTGGGGAAAAATCCCCGAGTGGAGCCATTCGTTGTTTTTATGGGGTTTGAATGGATAGAGATTGGCGATGATTTTGTTGCCAGCAGTTTTTCTACCATTCGTGCGGTCTCTGCACCTATTCGTATTGGCAACAAGGTAAGCTTGGGACCTGGGGTGGCGATTATTGGCGCTAATCATGGTATTGAGCGAGGAGTGCCTCATCAGCTTCAGGAGCAGATAAGCGAGCCAATAGAAATAGGTGATGATGTCTGGATAGGCGCAGGAGCAATTGTTCTTCCTGGGGTGAAAATTGGCTCAGGAGCTGTGATCGGTGCTGGAAGCGTGGTGCTGGATGATATTCCTGAAAATACCATTGCAGTCGGAATTCCTGCAAAGATAATTCGCCAGCGATAAAATGATAAAAAGCAGGATTTTGAATATGAAATATCTCAGCCCAGAGCTTTTATCTTTTCCTTTTGACCAGTATCAGCGGTATCGGCTTTGCGCTGAAGTTTTGGAGCGATTGGGATTATGCACAGCTGAAACGGAAATACTTGAAGTAGGCGGTCATCCTGGCATAGGCGAGAGGTTTTTTGCGCCCAGCACACTTTTTATTGTTGACCTTCTTGCAGAGAAAAAAGACCGCTGGGTTCGGGCAAATGCGCTTTCACTTCCTTTTGCTGACCGCTCATTTAAGGTGGTGGTTAGTGTTGACCTTTTGGAGCATCTTTTGCCAGAGGAGCGAAATACTGCCATTAATGAGCTTGCTCGGGTGAGTGCGGAGCTGGTTCTTATATCAGCTCCTTTTCAATACAAGCTGGCTCGTCAGGCAGAGAGATTAGTTTTTGATTTCATCAAGGAGTGGCTTGGCTGGGAGCATTTGTATTTAAAGGAGCATTTAGAAATAGCTTCTCCAAGCTTGTTTGAGACTGAATCAGAGCTGGTTAAACTCGGCTTTGATACCATCATTATCCCCAATGGAAAACTTGAGAATTGGATTGTTATGATGCTTTGCTATTATTTTTTTGAGGGAATTCCTTCCGGAGATAAAATCCGAGATGAGCTTACTCGCTTTTACAATCAGCATTTTTTCTGGAAGGATTTATCAGAGCCTGCATACAGGCATCTCATAGTAGCATCTCGCTCGCTTCTCCAAAACGACCCTTCAGCCCTTGATGACCTTATCGCAAAAATCTCCTCTGACCAAGAGCCTGATTATGAAAAAATGCGAATGTGGCTGGAAATTTTTAAGCACGGTGAGCTTAAAAAGCTAGCAGAAGAAATTGACCAGCTCAAGCAAGTTTTGAAAGACAAAGATGAGGAGATAAAACATTTGCGAGCTTATGTTTCCGAGCTGGAGGATTTTCATCAAAAGGTTAAATCAACTATTTTTTATAAAATTTACCAAAAGCTGTTTAAGCGAAAAAAATGAAAATCCTTTATGTGGTTCATTACTATTTGCCTCGTCATCAGGCAGGAACAGAGATTTATACGCATTCTTTAGCAAAAAAGTTCAGCGAAAAAGGGCACGAGGTATGGATATTTACAAGCGAAGACCGCTCCCAGCCTGGATTTGAGCTTAAAGAAGAGGAATACAAGGGAATTAAAGTTTTTCGGCTTTATCATTCAGGCGCAAGAGATTTTCGTTCAACTTATCTAAGAGAAGATTTTGATGAAATCTTTGACAAAGTGCTAGATGAGCTCAAGCCAGAGCTAATTCACTTTCAGCATCTTTTTCGGCTCAGCGTGGGATTTGTGCATAAAGCAAAAAAAAGAGGTATTCCCTGCATACTCACCCTTGCTGATTACTGGCTTATCTGCCCAGCAATTATAATGCTCAAACCACAATATGTTCCCTGCCCAGACCCAGAGCAATCTTCTGCCTGTATTAGTTGCCCACATTCTATGAGCGCAATGATTCCAGGCGGTTTCCCAGCCACAATTCAAAAGTCAATTGAATATGCTTTGGGATTGGCTCATAAAATCAAAAGAACCCTACCACCAAAATGGGTGGATTGGCTGAGGGATAAACTCGGACGCAAGCAAAAATTAGAAGAAAAAGAAAAATTGCTCAAAGAGCGATGGCAGGAGATGAAAAAGGTTGTGGATGCACTTGACCTTATTATCTCTCCGAGTAATTTTCTTAAACAAATGATGGTCAGCTCCAAAATGATTCCAGTGAAAAAGATTATTCATTCAGACTACGGCTTTGAGCTTGAAGGTTATGTTGAGAAAGCGGTAAGGGAAAAAGGCAGGCTTGTGCTCGGATACATCGGAACTCTGGTTGCGCACAAAGGAGTGCACATTTTGCTTCAGGCAATCAAGCAGATTAAAAGCCAAGAGCTTGAGCTGAGAATTTACGGTGCACTTGAGGATTTTCCCGGTTATGTCCGCTGGCTGAAAAAAATTGCAGGAGCTGACCAGAGAATAAAATGGATGGGAAGGGCAGAGCACAGCCAAGTTCCAAAAATCCTTTCCGAGCTTGACCTTTTGGTTGTGCCAAGCCTGTGGTATGAAAACTCTCCGCTCATCATCCACGAGGCTTTTCTTGCAAAAACCCCAGTCCTTGCCAGCAACCTTGGCGGAATGAAAGAACTTTTGGAAAAAGGCGGAGGAGCGCTTTTTGAACCAAACAACCCAAAAGACCTTGCCCAAAAAATTGAGCACTTGCTGAAAAATCCAGAGGAAATAACACTTTTAGCTGAAAGAATCCCGCAAGTTAAAGATATTAACCATCATTACAATGAGCTTTTTGAAATTTACCAATCCCTTTTAGCAAAAAGCAAAAGCACCGGTTAAGAATTTTTCTCTAGGGAGTTTTTTATCTCCAGAGCAAGCTTGTATATTTTATTTTTTGAAATTTCGTAAGATTTGGCAATTTCCTCAACTATTTCTTTAAGTTTTTTACCCTGAGCTAGCTTTTCTGTAATTATATCTTTAAGTTTTTTCTCTAATTCATTGAAATCTAAAGAAATTTCTTTTTCAGCTCCTTCAAGAATCAAAGTGATTTCTCCTTTTGGAGGATTGGTTTTTATGTGATCAAGAAGCTCGCTTAGGTTTGTGCGTCGGATTTCTTCAAATGCTTTGGTGAGCTCTCGGCAAAGACAGGCTTCTCTGTTGCCGAGCACATCTAGCAGGTCTTTGATGGTTTTTTCTATTCTATGCGGTGCTTCAAAGATAACGATTGTTTCAGGAAAATCTTTATATTTTTCCAAAAGTTTTCTTCTCTCGCCGGCTTTTGCAGAAAGGAATCCTAGAAAAAGGAATCGCTCTGCTGGAAATCCGCTAGCGCTCAGAGCAGTGGTAATGGCGCTTGCTCCGGGTATGGGTGTAATTTTTATCCCTTTTTTGTGAGCGAGCTCAACAAGCTTTCCGCCTGGGTCAGATATAGCTGGAGTGCCAGCATCGCTTGCCAGTGCGATTTTTTTCCCCTGCTCAAGCTGGGCAAGGATTTGCGGAATGCGCCTGTCCTGATTGTGCTCATTAAAGCTGATGAGCTTTTTGCCTCTTATTCCTAAATGGCTTAAAAGCGCCCGAGTTCTGCGGGTGTCTTCACAAAGAATTATATCTGCCTGATTTAAACTTTCTATTGCCCGCTCAGATATGTCTTTTAAATTACCAATGGGAGTGGCAACTAGAAAAAGCTCGCCTTTCATCTCAATTTTTCCCAGAAAATACCAAAAATAAGGATTAAGCTGAATATTGCATAAATAATTCTTATTATCTGGCGTAATTTAGAGATATTTTTTAAAAATAGGTCATTTCTTGCTGAGAAAATTACTCCCAGCCAACTGATAATTAAAAATATCCCTGAACCAATAAAAAATGGATTTTTTGAATGAAAAATCATCACTGCAAAAAGATAAACTGAAGAAAGCACAAAAAGCCAGAGGGAGAAATTATGTACCTGCCTTTTTCCAAAAGCAATTGCAGAGGTGCGAAGACCGCTTTTAAGCTCTTCTTCAAAATGCTCTATCTGATTGGGGAAATTTCCTGCCATAAGGATTGTGCCAAAAAATCCTGCAAGGAGAAGGGAAAAACCACTGGGTTTCTCAAACAAAAGCCATCCAGAAAGAAAGTAAAGCCCGCCTCCTAACAAATGCGCAAGCTCTGCCAATGCAGGCATTTTTTTTAGACTCAGCCGGGGATGCGAGTAAAAAAGATTAATAAGATACACCACAATTACCACCGCTGCTGAATTCAATGAAAGAGCAAATATTCCCAGAATACTAATCAGAGCTAAGATTATACACAATGCCAGAATCTGACGCTCGCTAACCAGCTCTGGATGCTTTAATGCCTGACGAGACCGTCTTTGTGCCTCATCAGGATTGAATTGATAATCACCCCAATCATTAAACATAAAAACCTGAAAAAGAAATAAAAGATTAAAAAAGCCAAAGAATATAAGCTTAATTAGGTTTTTTATTGAAAAATCAGGAAGGCTGAAAAAGGCTCCTAAAATTGGATATCCGAGAAAAAATAAAACACTGTAATATCTTAATCCCCACCTGAGAAAGCTCAGCCGGCCAGCTTGCTCTTCACTCATTTTTTGCCAAATACCTGCTCTTTTGTATAAAAACCATCTTTAATAATTAGCTGGATGTTGCTCTTGTCTATGACCAGCGGTTCAAGCAGAATTGAGGGCACTTCTTTAAAGCCGTTATTGACCGTTCGGTTGATAAGATAATTTACCTTTTCTCCTCTTGCCAGTTTTACTGCCAGCTCCATTGCATAATGCGCCTCTTTTTTTATCGGTTTATAAATGGTTATGCTTTGTTTTCCTTCAAGTATTTGGTGAAGAGCACTAAGCTCAGCATCCTGACCAGCAACAAAAACCTTTCCTTGTAAACCTTTTGATTCAATCACCTCAATAATCGCACCTGCGAGAATATCATTACCGCAGAGAACAGCGTTAATAGGCTCAGATGTGCCTGCAAGCAATGATTTGAATTTTCTCTTTGCAACCTCTGCTTTCCATTCCTCAGTATAAAAATCAAAAAGAATTTTTATTCTTCCTGCTTTAACCTGCGGGGTTAATATTTTTAACTGCCCCTTTCTCAGCAAAAGGGCATTAAAGTCCGATGGTGAGCCACCAACCAAGCCAAAGTTTCCTTGAGGAACTTTTTTGAGAGCATATTTAGCCTGAAGCTCTCCTACTTTTTCGCTGTCAAAGGAAACATAAAAATCCAAATCGCAACCCCTAATAATTCGGTCGTAGGCAATAACAAAAACTCCTTTTTGATGAGCCAGCTCAACAATTCTTCCTGCCAGTTGAAGATGGTGAGGAATAACCAGAAGAGCTTTTACGCCCTGCTCAATCAGCTCTTTTGCCTGCGCAATCTGGAGCTGTTGGTTTTGCTCCGCGCTTTTAATAATGAGCTTGACTGAATGCTTTTGGGCTTCTTTTAAAAGATAGTCTCGGTCTTTGAGCCACCTTTGGGAAAGAAAATCAAAAAGCACGCCAATTTTAACTTCCTGCGCAGAAAGTAGGGACGAAAAGAATAGTAGCAGAATAAAAACACACACCAGTAAGCTCTGTTTTCGCATCATCAGCAAAATTAACTGAAAAGAGGATGTTTGTCAATAAAATATTGGCTCTGAACAACCGATTTGAGAGAGGAATTTTAATTTTTAAAAAAACTTCTCAGCACCTTGGAGCGGGAAGGGTGGCGGAGCTTGCGAAGACCTTTTTGCTCAATCTGGCGCACACGCTCCCTGCTCACACCAAACATATTTCCGATTTCTTCCAGAGTCTTCACCTCTTCTCCGCCCAGACCGTAGCGGAGCCTGAGCACCTTTTCTTCACGGGGAGTGAGCTTTTTCAGTGCTTCTTCAAGGTGCTCAACAAGGTCTTTCTGTGCAGTGTATTCATCAGCACGGGGAGCGCTCTGGTCTTCTATTAAATCTCCAATGGAGACTTCTTCCAAATCTCCCACCTGACCTTCAAGGGAAATAGGCTCTTTGCTGATGCGAAGCAGATTGAGCACCTCTTCGGGCTCCATTTCCAGCTCACGGGCGAGCTCTTCCACATTGGGCTCTTTATCAAGCTCCTGGGCAAGGCTTCTGCTGGCACGGTCCAAGCGACGGATTTTTTCAGTAAGATACACAGGCACCTTGATGAGCTTGCTCTTTTCCGCCAGTGCCCTAATTATTGCCTGATGAATCCACCAAGTAGCATAACTGGAAAACTTAAATCCTTTTCTCCAGTCAAATTTTTCTACCGCACGAATCAAGCCGAGATTGCCCTCTTGAATAAGGTCTGCAATGCTCACCGCCTGATTGCGGTATCGGTTAGCAATTTTCACTACCAGCCTGAGGTTGGCTTCCACAAACTCAT
This sequence comes from uncultured bacterium, assembly GCA_964592965.1. Taxonomy (GTDB): domain Bacteria; phylum RBG-13-61-14; class RBG-13-61-14; order RBG-13-61-14; family DRUE01; genus CAZKMM01. The sequence continues at coordinate 23,867 of CAZQJX010000001.1, read as the reverse complement.
TGCGCCTTTCATCAAGCTTTTTCTTAAGCTCCCCAATCTCCTGATAAAGCTTTTTAAGCTTGGTCTTGCTCAGCCCACTTTCCTTACGAACCGTATATTCGCTCTTGCGATGATAGCGAAGGTCATCAAGCCAAGCCTTCATCTTGGCTATGACTTCATTAATTAGCTGGTCAGAAAACTCTGGATACTTGCTGGCATCAATAAAGCTGAGGCTTTTTATTATATCCCAGAGCCTGTCCCGTAGCTCCTGAATTTCTCTTGCCTTTTCAACCTCTTGTTCAGGGGTGAAAAGACTCCGCTCGTCCATCTCCTGAAGGTAGAGGGAAAGAAGGTCAGTGCTTGGCTTCTGCTCAAAAAGGCTCTCCCGCTCCTCTGGCTCCTCTTCTTCAGCAGGAGCATATTCAAACTCCTCCCTCTGCTCCTCTTCCTCGTCCTCAGCAAAGAACTCTTTTAGGTCCTGAAGGAGCTCAGGGTCTAAATTTTGCTCTATTTTGTTAATTCCCCGTCTCATTTTTCCGCCTTTTTCAAACTGGGATTTTAGATGCAAAAATATAGGTTTTGGTTTCAAAAATTTTATTTATTTTTTCGCACCTTCCTGCTTACAATTTAAGCACTAATTGGCTAAAAACAAGGCTTAAAAAGAGGGGCTTTATGAATAAATCTGATACTATTATTCAATAATCTTATACACTCGGTCGCCCTCTCTTACCCTCTCAGCTACTTTAATCCCCACCTCATCTCCTGCTTTGGCTTTTTCTATTGATTGATGCTCTATTTGCATAGAATCCACTGTTTGCTCAAAATTGGTGTGTGCACCTTCAATTGAGATTTTATCGCCAACACAAAGCTCATCGCTGAGCTTGATTGCTGCCACGCTTATCTTTCCAAAATAATGAGTAATAACCCCTATTTCTTTTTTCTCCATTAAAATTCCCCCTTTGTTTGGGTTTTTACCTTTTTTAATTTTCAGATAAAATTAGAAAAATTGCAAATGCAGAGTAAGAATTTGCTTTTAACTGGTGCGCCTGGCTCTGGAAAGACCACCCTGGTCAAAAGGTTAATCAAGGAACTGGGCATTGATGCTGATGGATTTTTTACCTCTGAAATCAGAGAAAAGGGAAAGAGAGTAGGCTTTTGGGTGGAGGATTTTAAAGGAGAAAAGGAGCTTCTTGCCAGCGTAGATTTCCCTTCAAAACTTAAAGTAGGAAAGTATAGGGTGAATTTACTCGGCTTTGAAAAAATAGCGCTCAGGGCAGTTGAGAGAGCTCTTTCTCAGGCACAGCTTGTGGTCATTGATGAAATCGGCAAGATGGAGCTTTTTTCAGAGGATTTTAAAAAGTTGATTTTAGAAGTTTTTGATTCAAATAAACCTGTTCTCGCTACTATTATGAAAAAATCTCACCCATTTGCGGATAAAATCAAATCCCGTAGCGATGTTGTGCTTTTTGAAATTAAGCCCAAAGAGCGAGATGAGGTTTATGAAAACATTAAAGCAATTTTAAAAAACCTAATTTAATTTCTATTGATTTTGGTTTATTATATTTGAGGGAGGAAATAAAGTGGTGCAGATGAATTTAGAGCTTCGTGAAGTTGCCATAAAAATTGTTTATTATGGTCCCGCCCTTTCTGGAAAAACCACCAATCTTCAATCTCTTCATATGATGCTTGACCCTCATCATCGTGGCAGATTGATGAGCCTAGAAACTCATATGGACCGCACCTTGTTTTTTGACCTTCTTCCTTTGCAGTATCAAACTCCCACAGGATTAAAAGTAAAAATAAAGCTTTTTACTGTGCCTGGTCAGGTGATTCACAATGAGACAAGAAGAGCGGTTTTAGCTGGTGCGGATGCAGTTGTGTTTGTTGCTGATAGTCAGCGCTCACAGGCGCTGAGCAATTCCATCAGCTTTAAGAACCTAAAAGAGAATCTCAAAGCCAATAATATTGATTTTGAGACCCTTCCCATTCTTATCCAGTTCAACAAGCGCGACCTTGAGAACATAAAGCCAGTTGAAGAAATCAGGAGAGACTGGGGTCCTACTCGCTTTCCAACCTTTTTATCTATTGCCACGCAGGGAAGAGGAGTATTTGAGACCTTTGAAGCCATTGCCAAAATGGCTTTTGCTAGCATTGATAAAAAGTATGACTTTAATAAAAAGTTTGGATTTGACCCAAATGACTTTCTTGAACAAATCAAAAGCGACAAGATAAAAAAGTTTGTGGACTTGAAAAAATATATGGTCACCCCAGGAGAAGCAAGCGAGCTTTTAAAATGATTGACCAAGAGCTGGGCAGAAGGTTTGAGCTGGATGAGCTTTTAGACCTCTCTGCAACAGGGGAGCTCATTCGCATTTTATCCAGTGTGCTCGGGTTGAGAATAAGAATTTATGACCGAGAGCATAAAGAGCTTTTTAAAACAGGCGAAGAAGACATTTTTTGCTCTTTGATAACCAGCTCTCAGGGCGGGGAAGCTCTTTGTCAAGGAGTAAAAGAAAGGCTATTAACTCAACCTGTTTCAGGAAGCAGTGCCTTGCAGGTTCAATCTGCCTGCGGAGCTAAATACGCGGTTTTTTCCATTCAGCATCAGTTTGAATCTCTGGGAAGGGTGATAGTAGGACCTTATCAAGATGCAAGGCTTAGTGATTCTGAGCTTGAGGCAATTGCCCAGCGCCATCATCTTGACCCTGGAAAATTCCGCATAGCATATCGTGAGCTACCTTCACTCTCATCTGAGCAGTTGAAGAAGAACATTCGGTTTTTGTCCAAGTTTTTTGAGGTTTTTATTTTTATCAACGCCAAGCGTCTTATCACAACCATAATGCACTTAAATATGATTATGCAGAACCGAGATAAAATCTTTGCGCAAATTGAAAAAGAAACCAAAGGCACTCCCGAAGATGTAAAAGAAATAGATAAATACAAAGATATGTTTTAAAAGCTCTCTAGAAGCTCTCCATTTGATTGAACCGCACTTGCCTTTATCTTAAATAAGATGAAAGAGCAGATTGAAAAAAAGGTCAAAGAAGGCAAAAGAATAAGTTTTGAAGAAGGAGTTTTTTTATTTGAAACCGATGACCTACTCTGGCTGGGAAAACTCGCTAATCTGGTTAAAGAGAGGAAGTGGGGGGAGAGAGTTTTTTTTAATATCAATCGTCATATAAATCCTACCAATTATTGTAAGAATCGGTGTCGGTTCTGTGCGTTCAGCGCCAGCTTTGGCGACCCTTATGGTTATGAGCTCAGTTTAAAAGAGATTGAACAAATTGCTGACCAAACAGGTGAGGTTTATGAGTTTCACATTGTTGGCGGGCTTCATCCCCAATGGGATTTTGATTATTATCTTGAGATTCTGCGCATCCTGAAAAAGAAAAAGCCACAAACCTTACTTCAGGCATATACCGCGGTTGAAATTGACCATTTCTGCCAGATTAGCGGAATGAGCCTGAATGAGGTTATTGATGAGCTGAAAAAAGCAGGGCTGGATGCGGTTCCTGGTGGCGGAGCAGAGATTTTTCATCCTGAGGTGAGAGAGCGCATCTGCCCGGAAAAAATTCCAGCCCAAAGATGGCTTGAGGTTCATAGAGCACTTCACAAAAAAGGCATTCCTTCCAATGCAACTATGCTTTACGGTCATATTGAAAAATACGAGCATCGGGTTGACCATCTGGAAAGGTTGCGTCAGCTTCAGGATGAAACCGGCGGGTTTTCCGCTTTTGTTCCGCTTGCTTTTCACCCTAAGAACACCCGCATTGACCATCCTTATTACACAACAGGAATTGATGATTTAAAGACCATAGCAGTAAGCAGAATCTATCTTGATAATTTCCCGCACATTAAGGCATTTTGGATTATGCTTGGAGAGAAGCTGGCACAGGTTTCGCTTTGGTTCGGTGCTGATGACCTAGACGGAACAGTTGAGCAGGAGAAAATCACCCATATGGCAGGAGCGCAAACTCCAGAGGCACTGGCAAGAGAGGAGCTTATTCGGCTGATTAAAGAGGCTAAGAGAAAGCCGATTGAAAGAGATACTTGGTATCGGGTGCGGAAAGTATGGTAGCAAGGATTGAGAGAAAGGATGCTCTTTTACTTTTTCAAAATGCGAGCCTGCTTGAGCTGGCTGAAAGGGCAAATCAAATCAGATACGAGCTTCATCCTGAAAAACTGGTAAGCTTTGTTGTTGACCGCAATATAAATTACACCAATATCTGCGTTTCAGGCTGTAAGTTCTGTGCTTTTTTTCGTCCGCCCGGTCATCCTGAAGGATATGTTCTTAGCTATGAAGAGATTTTTTCAAAGATTGAGGAGCTGATTGAAAAGGGTGGAACACAGATTTTAATTCAGGGAGGGTTGAACCCTGAGCTGTCTCTTGGCTGGTTTGAAGAGCTTTTCAAAGAGATTAAGAAAAATTATGAAATTCATATTCACGGTTTAAGCCCGCCAGAGATTTTCTTTTTAGCAGAAAAAGAGAATTTAAGCATAAGTGAAGTTCTTTCTCGCTTAAAGGATGCTGGTCTTGATACCATTCCCGGCGGTGGAGCTGAAATCCTCTCTGAGCGATTTCGTAGCGAGCTATGTCCCAAAAAAGTATCTGCCAGAGGCTGGCTTGAGGTAATGGAGTGGGCGCATAAATTGGGCATTCGCTCAAGCGCAACAATGATGTTCGGCTCAATAGAAACCGATGAAGAGATTATTGACCATCTTTTAGCACTGCGACATCTTCAAGACCGAACAGGTGGTTTTGTTGCTTTTATCCCCTGGAGCTTTCAGCCTCAAAATACAAAGTTAAGCCACATTCCCAAAGCAGGTGGAGTGCGGTATTTGCAGATATTAGCTATCTCCAGAATCATACTTGATAATATCCCAAACATTCAGGCAAGCTGGGTAACGCAAGGAGCAAAAATTGCTCAAACCGCTCTCTTTTTTGGTGCAAATGATTTTGGAAGCACTATGCTTGAAGAAAATGTGGTTCGCTCAGCAGGCGCTGATTTTAGAATGAGCAAAGAGGAAATAATCCGTCAGATTAAAACCGCAGGATTTATCCCTGCCCAGCGTAATGCTTATTACCAGATTTTAAGGAAGTTTGATTAAATTTGCTGGTAAATCTATCGTTGCATAAGTCTTTGCTTTCTTTTAAGATTGTGAAAAACAAAAAATCTGATAAACTATTTGCAAAAAGGAGAGCCAAGAATGGCATTAAGCGCGCTTTTCAGCTTATTCTCCAACGACCTTGCCATTGACCTCGGCACCGCTAATACATTGGTTTATGCCCGAGGCAAAGGGATAGTTATTAACGAGCCTTCGGTGGTAGCTGTGCATCGCAATCCTAAGACCAATCGTGATGAGGTGCTGGCAGTAGGTAGTGAAGCCAAGCAGATGCTCGGCAAAACCCCAGGAAGCATTCGAGCGGTTCGTCCAATGAAAGATGGTGTGATTGCTGATTTTGAAATTACTGGTCAGATGCTCAATTATTTTATAACCAAAGCTCACAACCGAAAGACACTGGTCAGACCAAGAATTATTGTTTGCGTGCCTTTTGGTATCACCGAGGTGGAAAAGCGGGCGGTGCGCGATAGTGCCAAATCTGCAGGAGCACGAGAGGTGCATTTAATTGAGGAACCAATGGCAGCTGCTATTGGTGCTGGCTTGCCCATAAGGGAGGCAAGCGGAAATATGATTGTTGACATCGGCGGTGGAACCACTGAGGTTGCGGTAATAAGCTTGGCTGGAATTGTCCTGAGCGAATCTGTGCGCATTGCTGGCGATAAGATGGACGATGCAATTGTTCAGTACATCAAGCGAAAATACAATCTTCTCATCGGCGAGCAGACAGCAGAAAAAATCAAAATAACCATAGGTAATGCCTATCCGCTTAATGAAGAAAAGAAAATGGAAATTAAGGGTAGGGATTTGGTCAGCGGAATTCCCAAAACCATTGAGATAACCTCAGAGGAAGTCAGAGAGGCATTAAGCGAGACAATTAATGCTATTGTAGATGCAGTAAGAACCGCTTTGGAGAAAACCCCACCGGAGCTGGCAAGTGATATTGTTGATAGAGGAATTGTCCTTGCCGGTGGAGGTTCGCTTCTTAAAAATCTGGATGTGCTTTTGCGTGAGGCAACAGGACTGCCTGTAATGCGGGCAGAGGACCCGATTAGTTGCGTGGCTCTGGGCGCAGGAAAAGTTTTAGATAACCTTGATTTGCTGGAAGAAATAGAAATCAAGTAGCTTAAGCGGAAAAATGAAATGTCCAGCTTTATCTCTCGGCACAGGAACTTAATCCTGCCTTTAGTCCTTTGGTTTCTCAGTTTGATTGTTGTTTCGGTTCAGTCATATAAAGGAAGCGCTTCAAGTCCTTTTTCTCAAATGGTCGCAGAGTTAATTTCCAGCCCAGCACGGGCATACTCATATTTAAGCCAAGCACTGAGAAGGGTTTGGAAAAATTATATTTATCTGGTTAATCTTCGCCAGCAGAATCTTGCTCTGCAAAAACAGCTAACTATTTTGGAGCTGGAAAATCAAATGCTCCGTGAGCAGGCTCTGGAAAACGAGAGGCTTCGCAGACTTCTTGAATTCAAAAACCGCTTTGCTCTCAAAACCATTCCCGCTCGGGTGATAAGCTGGGACATTTCCAGCTTTGCTAAAACCCTGCTCATTAACAAAGGAAAAGCTGATGGAATTAAAGCTGGTCAGGCAGTTATTTGTCCAAAAGGACTGGTGGGACAGATTGTTGATGAGCCAGGAAGAGAGCTTACCAATCATCAGGCAACTGTGCTTTTAATTATTGACCCTACCAGCAGAGTAAGTGCCATTGTTCAGCGAAGCAGAGAAAAAGGTATTATTCAGGGAACCGGCAAAAAAGAGCTTCTTTACTTTAAATATCTTTCTCCAGAGGCAGATGTTAAAGTAGGAGATAGGGTTATCACCAGCGGACTGGGGGGAATCTTCCCTGCTGGCATTTTAATCGGAAAGCTTGTTAAGCTAGAGAGCAACCCGTTTTCAGTATCACTTTTGGGAAAGGTTCGTCCTCAAGCAGATTTTAATCATTTAGAAGAGGTGCTGGTAGTGGTGGGAGTGGGTGAGCAATGAGCAGAAGATTTTTGCGAGATTGGGCTTTGGTTCTGCTGGTCGGATTTTTGGGAATATTTATTCAATCAAAACTTTTGGCACCGCTTTTAAAGGATAAAATTCAGCTGGATTTTATTATTGGCTTAATTATCTGGCTGGGATTTTTTAAACAGGAAAAACTTGGAGCGCCTATGGCTTTTGTGCTTTCCTTTTTAGAAGGCGTGATAAGCGGTGTTTACAGCGGAATATATATGCTTGCAGGTATGAGCATATATCTTTTGGCAAGATTCTTACGAATAAGGTTTGCTCCTCAAAAACCAGCTTCTCAATTGCTTTTTGTGCTGATTATAATTGTTTTCTATAAGCTTTTGCTGATAGTTTTTTCAGGAATTTTTGTAAGCAGAAATTATTTTTTTTCCATCACTCCAATCTATATTTTGCTGGAAGGAGTTATAAACAGCATTTTTGCGATTTTAATTTTTATGCTTTTTAATCAGGTAAAAGGGTTTTTTGACTTAATTCCAGAAGAGGTTCGGGCAAAGAGGTCATAAATGCCCAGATACCTAGACGAGCGGGAAAAAGAAAAGCTGGGAGAGAGGCTTAGGATATTTAGATGGGTTATTTTTTTCTTTGGCATTTTGATTTTATTCCGCTTTTGGCAACTTCAGATTCATCAAGGAGAGAAATGGCAGTTAATAGCCAAAGAGAATCAGATTCGTAAAATTCGCATTCCAGCCAGCAGAGGTCTTATTCTTGACCGCAAAGGAAGGCTTTTGGCTGGGAACCGCCCTGGGTTCAACATAACCATTATTCCAGCAGATATTGACCAAGACACAATAAACGCCCTTGCAGATATTCTTGGATTTAATGCTGAAAAATTGAAAAAATGGATTAAAAACAACCAGCGCTGGTCTCCTTTTGTTCCAATAAAACTCAAGGAGAACCTGAGCTGGGAGGAGTTGGCAAAGATTGAAGAGCGTCTCAGAAATCTATCAGGAGTGGATATAGAGCTTGAGCCTATTCGCACTTATCCTCAAAGAGAAGTTGCCTGCCATTTGATTGGATATCTGGGTGAAATTTCTCCTAAAGAGCTGGCTCAGGAAGAGTTTAAGGATTATCATCTTGGAGATATGGTGGGAAAATCTGGGATTGAAAAGATTTATGAGCATCAGCTTCGAGGAATAGATGGATACAAGTTTAAGGCAGTGGATGCGCAAGGAAAGGAAAGAAGCAGTGAGATTCTTAAGGGGCTAAATCTTAACCCCCAGCCACCCAAGCCAGGAGCAAACATTTATCTAACCATTGATTTGGAACTGCAAAGATATGCGCAAAAGCTTTTAGATGGTAAAAAAGGAGCTATTGTTATGCTTTCTGTTAAAAATGGTGATGTGCTGGTAATGGCTAGCTCCCCGGGGTTTAATCCTGAGATTTTTATCAATCGTCTTCATCCTGAACGCTGGAAAAAGCTGGAGCAAGACCCAACGCATCCGCTTTACAATCGGGCTGTTCAGGGCATATATCCGCCTGGTTCGGTCTTTAAGCTGGTGGTTGCTATTGCAGGGCTGGAAGAGGGAGAGGTAGCTCCTTTCAAAAAAATTAAATGCAAGGGAATTTATTGGCTGGGGAAAAAAGCTTTTGGATGCTGGAAAAAGAATGGTCATGGCAGGATAAACCTTGAGCAGGCAATAATTCAATCCTGCGATGTTTATTTTTATCAGCTGGGTTTGAAACTTGGTATAGACAGGATTGCTAAATATGCGAATCTGCTCGGTCTTGGCTTAAGAAGTGGGATCGGATTTAAAAATGAAAAATCAGGTCTTATCCCCACAGCCTATTGGAAGGAAAAATTTAAAGGAGAAAAATGGAATCCGGGAGACACGCTTAACTGTGCAATAGGCCAGGGATATGTTTTGGTCACTCCTCTTCAATCAGCGCTTTTGGCAATGGTGATTGCTAATGAAGGAAAGCTTTTTAAGCCAAGAGTAGCTTTAAGAGTAGAGAGCAGTGAAGGTGATATTCAGGAGATACCGCCCCAGCTAATTCAGCAATTAAATTTTTCAAAAGCCACCTGGAAGATTATTAAAAAAGCTATGCTCGGTGTGGTGAATGACCCAAAGGGAACTGCCTACTGGACAGCAAGGAGCGCAAAAGTAAAAATAGCAGGAAAGACAGGAACCGCACAGGTTATAAAGCTGAAAAAATTTGAAGGCAAAAAGCTGGAAGAAATTCCAGAAAAATTCCGAGACCATGCTTGGTTTATTGCTTTTGCTCCTTTTGATAATCCTCAGATTGCTTTAAGTGTTGTGGTGGAAAATGCAGGGCACGGCTCAACCGGCGCTGCTCCGCTGGCAAGAAAATTAATTGAAAAATATTTTGAAATCTATCCGGAAAAAATCTCGCAAAAATGAAAATAACCTTAAAGCATATCTGGTTGATGATAGGTGTGATTTTGCTGATAGGGTTTTTGCTAGCATACATTTATTCGCCTTTTATTCATTCTCAAACCCCGCTTGCTTATTTTGAGCGTCAAAAAGCCACGAGCGCGATGCTGGTAGGTGTTTGTGGGACGATTTTTCTTCTTTTTTATGGCTGGTGGTTTTTGAGAAAGAGAAAAGCTGAATAAAAATCAGATGCGGGAGCAGGCACAGGCAAGACTTTTTGACCTGCTTTATCAATATCTGGGCAGGGGAGGTGAGCTTTCTCAGCATCTAAGGGGCTATGAGTATCGCCCTGAGCAGATTAAAATGGCACAGGCGGTTTTAGAAAACCTGATTAATGGCGGAATCCTTTTAGTAGAAGCAGGCACAGGCACAGGAAAGACCTTGGCTTATTTGGTTCCTGCTATCCTTTCAGCAAGAAGAGTGGTTATCTCCACAGGAACCAAAAACCTTCAGGAGCAAATCTTTTACAAAGACCTTCCTCTTCTTGCCAAGCATTTTGAATTTTCTGCTGTGGTGATGAAAGGGAGAAGGAACTATCTTTGCTGGAGGAGGTTTTATCGTTTTCTTGCTCAGCCTCGCTTTGATTTTGCTAGCGGACAGGCGGTTTTGGAGCTAATTCAAAACTGGGCACAAACCACAGAAACTGGTGATAAAGAAGAGCTTAAAGAGCTTAGCGAAGATGAGCCGATTTGGGATAAAATCTGCTCTGATTCTGAATTATGCTTAGCCAGCAATTGTCCGCATTTTTCTGAATGTTTTATTTCCAAGCTTCGTGCTCGGGCACAAAAGGCAGATTTAATAATCGTTAATCATCATCTTTTCTTTGCAGACCTAGCTATTAGGCAACTCGGCTTTGGTGAGGTTATTCCCAGATACCGAGCAGTGGTATTTGATGAGGCGCATATTTTAGAAGATGTAATTACAGATTATTTTGGCATTCAGCTCAGCGACCGAAAAATCATTGAGCTAGCTCGCGACCTTAATTTTGAGAGCCAAGACCTTGAGCCTTTTGCTCAAAAAGAGCTTTCTCGCTTGGCTCAAAAAATAGAATCACTTTCAGCTAGCCTTTTTAAAAGCTTAAGAGAGCTATTTATGCAAAAGATAAACGAGGAGGAAAAAAGAATGCCTTTTAACATAGATGAGCTTCCTTTTGCGGTTTTTAATCAGGCAAAGAAATTAAAAGATGAGCTTTTTGGTGTGGCAAAGATTTTAAATTCACAAGCCAGCGACCCCAGCATTCTAGCAATGGCATTGCGTGCGGAAAAGCAGGCGCAGGATTTGGATTTTCTTTTTCGCCAAGATGAAAAAGATTATGTTTATTACGCTCAGCTCAAACCCAGAGCAACCATTCTTTGCGCATCTCCGCTTGAAGTGGGAAGCTTGCTTCAAAAGGTTTTATATCCTCACCTTGATAGCCTTATTTTTACCAGCGCCACCCTTACAGTTTTTAATGAGGACAAGCCCAGCTTTGAATATTTCCGAAGCAGAATGGGGTTAAGCGAGTCGCCACATATAAAAGAGCTTTGGCTTGAAAGCAGTTTTGATTGGAAAAATCAGGCACTGCTTTTTTTAGCTCCCAAACTACCGGAGCCAGATTCTCCTCAGTTTGTTGAGCAGGCAGTGGAGCTGGTAAAAAAACTACTTGATTTAAGCAAAGGAAGAGCGTTTTTGCTTTTTACCAGTTATAAGAATCTGGAGCAGTTTTATGAGAGGCTTGCTCCCCACATTCCCTATCTTTCGCTTCGTCAGGGAGATGCTCCTCGCTCGCACCTGCTTGAAAAATTCAGGGAAATAGAGTCCAGCGTGCTTTTTGCCACTATCAGCTTCTGGCAGGGGGTGGATGTTGTTGGTCCTGCGTTGAGTTTGGTGGTAATTGATAGGCTTCCTTTTGATTCTCCATCTGACCCTTTAATCAAAGCTCGGATTAATGCTATAAACTCTCGTGGTGGAAATGCTTTTATGGACTATCAGGTTCCGAGCGCTGTGATTATGCTTCGCCAAGGAATAGGAAGATTAATCCGCTCCCGCTCAGATAAGGGGGTTTTGGCAATTTTGGATTCAAGAGTGCTAAAGCGTAATTATGGAAGAATTTTTCTTCAGAGCCTTCCTCAAATTCCCATCACTCAAGACATTAAGCGAGTAGAAGAATTTTTCCAAAAACTAAATTCAAGATGAGAAAAGAGCAAAGGCTAATTTTTATCACCATTCTTGCCCATTTTCTTGTGCATATATGCGAGCTCAGCTTTCCTGCGGTTGCAGTGGTAGTGGCAGGAGATTTGTTGGGAAGAGAAAATGCTTATGAAAAGGTGGGATTTGCCTATTTTATTGCCACACTTTTCTACGGTGCAATGGCAATTCCCGGCGGATTTTTATCAGATAAGCTCGGTGCACGCAGGGTGGTTTTTATTTATCTTTTAGGAAGCGGACTGAGTATGATTTTGATTGGTCTAGCAAAGAATTATTTTATGCTGGTTTTGACGCTCGGGCTTTTGGGAGCTTCTATTGGATTATATCATCCTGCTGGACTGAGCCTACTTTCTCTGGGAACAACCAAGCACGGAACATCAATGGGCTGGCACGGTATGGGCGGGAATTTTGGTCTGGCACTCAGCCCGCTTTTTGCCAGTGCGCTAGCAGGGGTATTTGGCTGGAGATGGGCATTTATTCTTCTGGGTATGATTCCCGCTATTTTTAGCGTGTGGATAATCTTTGAGCCGAGTCTAAAAATTGAATTAAAAGAAAATTCCCTTCAAAAAAACCTATCAGCTGAGCCCAAAAATCCTTCCAAAAACTATTTAATTGTTCCTTTAATTTTTTTATTTCTAATGGCGATTTTGAATGGAATGTGTTATCGGGGACTGATGGCATTTTTACCCACTTATATTTTTCATCATCTTCCTGAGCGCTCATTTGGCATATCCCGAGTTGGACAGGCAGGAGCATTTACCACTTTAATTTTAATCTTGGGAATGTTTGGTCAGCTTAGTGGTGGAAGACTTGCTGACTATTATAGTAAGCCAAAGCTTTACACTCTTGCCTTTCTTTTTTCGCTTCCATTTTTATTCCTGCTCAGCAGGCTTGAAGGACTGATTTTGCTTTTAGATGCAATGATATTTGCTTTTATTTATTTTGCTTCCCAGCCAATAGGGAATTCTTTATTACCAGAACTAACAGGCAAGGGAGTAAGAGGAAGAATTTATGGCTGGTTCTTTTTTATGAATTTCGGTGCCGGGTCGGTGATGAGCTGGATTGCTGGAATAATTGGTGAGAGATGGTCTTTAAATGATATTTTTCTGCTTCTGGGTATTGTTCTTTTAGGTGCGGTTTTTTTAGGCTTCGGATTGATTAGCACTACCTCAAGAGCCAGAAGAAAAATATATACCTAAATTCAATTCCTATTCTTAAAGCAAGGCTTTGAAAAAAGCCATAACGCATATAGACCTCACCAACTAGAAGGTTTTTCATAAACAATCCGCCGGTAAGAAAGATAATTTCCGAAGCTTTAAGCATCTCGCTGGTAAATCTAAAAAGCTCCTGCAGAGCCAGTGCGCAAACAATGGCAGAGACAAATGCATTGGCAAGATTTTTTCGCCATACACCTCCACCAAAAATCCAGAGCGCAAGGCTTAAAAAGCCATAGCGCCAGATAAGTTCATCAGCAAAGCTTGCTGAAAATGGATATACAAGCGCAAGCCACAGCCTGTCAGGATAAAGCGATGGGATTAAAGCTAAAACAATTCGGTCAAAAATCCAGTATCCTGGTGCAATCACCAGAACACCGAGCAGAACTGCTCCCAAAAATTTCCATATTCCCTTCCATACAAAGGGCTTGATTTTTGCCCGCTCGCAGGCATAAGAGCCAATCAGAATCATTATAAACAGAACGCAAAATCCAAGAATGAAATGATAAAGAAAAACCATTCTCAGAACCAGAGCATTGGCAGGCTTAGTGGAGATTTGAGGAAAAAAGTAATAGCTTTGATAGTAAATTCTTGGAACAGAGCTGACTAGAGCAACACCTGCCAGCAAAAAGCCATCTTTTAGCTTCTGCCAGGATTTTTTTAATTCTTTTTTGTAAAGTTCTTTATAATTTTTTTCTGGCATCAGATTTTTTTAATGATTTCAACCAGCTCGTCCAGCCTGTGAATAACAAAATCCGCCTCTTTGGGAGCAGGCTGGCCGGGGTTGTGATTAAGATAAACTGTTCTTGCCCCAGCATTCTTCCCGCATTGCAAATCCAAAACATAATCTCCAACTACCAGAATTTGCTGTGGAGTTAGTTTCCATTCTTCCAAGATATGCAGTATAGGTGCGGGATTGGGTTTTAAAGGCAGACCTAAATCTCTAGTAATCAGTGGCTGAAACTTATCTTCCAACCTCAAACGGGAGAGGGTGAGTTTGAGAGCTTTGGTTGAGCTTCTGGTAAAAATTGCCCGTTTAATTCCTTCTGCTTCAAGAAAATCTATAAGCTCGTAAAGACCGGGATTAGCCTCAGCATTTTCTCCTGCCATTATCTCTGCCTGTTCAAGGGCAGATAGCGCCTTGCTCCGCTCAGGTTCATCAAGTTCCATAATTAATTCAAAAAGCGGGCGGGATTCATCAACCAGTCCCAGCTTTTTCCTCAGCCCAGCAAAATCTATCTTGGGCTTGGTAAGAGTGCCGTCCATATCAAAAGCCACGCCTTTAATCATAGCAGATTAAGCATAGCAAAACTTTCATTTTCAGCAAATTATCGCGAGAGTCACAAATTTGGGTTAGGTTTGACGAAGCAATCTCTTGCTCTTAAAATAAAGCCCGATGAAGATACTTATCACCAATGATGATGGTATATTTGCTCCTGGTCTGAAGGCGTTGGCAGATGAGCTGGCAAAGGATTTTGAAATTGAGGTAGTTGCTCCTGATAAGGAAAGAAGCGCCTCTAGCCATTCTATTACCTTTCACAAGCCTCTCTGGGTATATGAGCTTAAACCGAACTGGAAGGCAGTTACTGGAACCTGCGTGGACTGTGTAAATCTTGCGGTAAACAAGCTTTTGGAAGAAAAGCCCGAACTGGTTGTTGCGGGGATAAATCGGGGAGCCAATCTCGGCTGTGATATTTTTTATTCAGGAACCGTTGCTGGGGCAAGAGAAGCAGGCATTTTAGGTCTGCCTGCTTTTGCCATCTCCATTGAGGTTAAGCAGGGAGCAGAGCCTGATTATTCCCTTCCTGCTCAGTTTGCAAGAGAATTCGCCAGATACCTGCTTGATAAAAAAATTAACAGGCGGGTTATTTTTAATATAAACTTTCCTGCTCTTTCTAAAGATGAAATCAAAGGGATTAGATTTACTCGTCAGGGCATTCGTGTTTATGAGCCGAAAATCTGGGAACGAGAAGACCCTCGTGGAAATAAATACTATTGGCTGAATGGAGAAGTTAAAGGCGGTAGGCGCATAGAAGATTCAGACATTGTTGCCATTGAACAAGGATACATAAGCATAACCCCGCTCGGGCTGGACTTTACTGATTATGAGCTTTTAGACCAGCTTAAAAAGCTGAATCCCAAAGAACTTTTCTGATGATTAATTTTGAGGAAAAAAGAAGAAGAATGGTGCGGGAGCAGATTGCTGAGCGTGGAGTAAGTGATATTCGTGTTTTAAAGGCAATGGAAAAGGTTCCTCGCCATCTCTTTGTTCCGCCAGCTCTTATTGAGCAGGCTTATGATGATACCCCTCTTCCTATAGGATTCAAGCAGACCATCAGCCAGCCCTATACAGTGGCTTTTATGACCGAAGCGCTTGAGCTTAAAGAAGATGAAAAGGTTTTGGAGATTGGCACTGGCAGTGGATATCAGACTGCTATTTTGGCTGAGCTGGCAAAAGAAGTCTATTCAATTGAAAGAATCCCAGAGCTGGCAGAGCAGGCAAAAAAGAGGCTTTCTGAGCTTGGCTATAAAAATGTTCACATTAAAGTTGGCGATGGCTCTCTTGGCTGGAAGGAGTATGCTCCCTATCAGGCAATTATTGTTACTGCTGGTGCGCCATCTCCGCCACCGCCCTTGATTGAACAATTAGATGAAGGCGGTAGAATGGTTATCCCTGTTGGCGACAAATACTCTCAAACAATGCTACGGATAAGAAAAGTTAAGAACGAGCTTAAAAAAGAATCGCTCGGACCTTTTAGATTCGTGGAGCTGGTGGGTGAATATGGACACAAAGACTGAACAGGGTTTTTTGGCAAGAATATTTTTTATGCGCTGGCTTCGGGCGCTTTATGAATGGGTGCTTCACTGGGCAGAAACTCCTTATGGAGAGATAGCTCTTTTTCTCATTGCTTTTGCTGAATCAAGCTTTTTCCCTATTCCGCCTGATGTGCTTTTAATTGTGCTAGCTCTCGGAATTCCCAAAAGGTCATTTAGATATGCAGGTGAGTGCCTTGTTGGTTCGGTCTTTGGCGGTGCTTTTGGCTACCTTATCGGGCTTTTCCTTTTTGATACTGTGGGAATTAAAATCATTGAATTCTATGGACTGCTTGAGCAGTATTATAAATTCCAGCTGTGGTATGAAAAATATAACTTCTGGATTATTTTCACTGCCGGATTTACTCCCCTGCCTTACAAAGTCTTTACTATTTCTGCGGGAGTGGCAAAAGTAAACTTTTGGATTTTTCTTTTTGCTTCTATTGTCAGCAGAGGCGCGAGGTTTTTCCTTGTCGGTGGGCTCATCTGGAAATTTGGCGACCCAATTAAAGTATTTATAGAAAAATATTTTGATAAACTTGTGGTTGTATTTACTGTGCTCTTGGTCGGTGGATTTATTTTACTTAAATTTGTTTTCCCGCATTCAACTATTGACCAGAATTATATCTGGGATTTAGATGGCGATACCAAGCCCGAGCGGGTGCATTTTTGGAGCAAAGAAAAGCCAAATAAGGAATTGCAGTATTTTATGGAAGCGATTTCATCTGATGGCAAGGTTTTGTTCCACCAAAAGGTTTTTAGCCCAAAATTTAAATTTCATCCTGCAAAGCACGGAAAGCCAAAAATAACCTGCCTTGATTTTCAGCACAAAAAATATTTAATTGCCCAGATATTTTCTGAAAAAAGCCCGAGCACCATAGGGATACTTATGGTTTATCTTCCTGATGCTGGTGGATTGCAAAAACTGGCTGAATACAGCTATGATTATTATAGAGAAGCGAAAAAAGGAACTTATTTGCTCAGAGAGGTTATTCCTCAAAAAATTGTTGAAGAAGAGGCAAGAAAATTCCTTGTAGTGGAAGAGGTGGTTAAAGAATATTCACAAGCAGAGAAGCAGGGAAAGGAGATTTCTCGGGCAGAAATTAGAATTCCTTTGAGCCAAAAATAATGGAGAGCTTGAGAGATAAAATCTGGATTGGTGTTAGTGGTGCGGGTAGGGCAGATGCGGGTTTATACGCTCTGGCTGAGGAGCTTGGAAAAGAAATTGCCAAAAGCGGTGCAGTGCTTGTTTGCGGTGGTCTTGGCGGAGTGATGGAAGCAGTAGCAAAGGGAGCGAGCGAGCAAGGCGGAATTACCATTGGCATCCTTCCAGGATTTGATAGATTTGATGCCAATCCTTACATTCAAATTCCCATACCCAGTGGGTTTGGAGAAGCTAGGAATTTAATTCTTGTCCGCTGCTCAGATGTTTTAATTGCCCTTTCTGGTGGTGCAGGGACTTTAAGCGAGATTGCCTTTGCCCTTAAAATCGGAAAGCCTGTTGTGGGCTTAAACACTTTTGATATTCAAGGAATAATAAAAGCAAACTCACCAAAAGACGCAGTTGAGCTGGCGCTCAAACAGCTAAAAAAATGAAAAGGCTCATAATCGCTTCCGCATTTGTATTGACTCTATCTTTGCTCTTTTCCTGCGTGGAGAAAAAGACCAAAAACCAGCTTCAGACCCCGCCACCAAAAGAAGTAAAGAAAAGGGTTAGAGGTAAAAAGGGCGTATGGCATACAGTAGAGCCTGGTCAGACTCTTTGGCGGATTTGCAAGACCTATGGCGTGGATATGGAAGAGGTGGCGAGAATAAATGGCATTAAAGACCCGTCTCAAATCAAGGCGGGTCAGAAGATTTTTATACCAGGAGCAGATAAGGTAAAAAAAGTTCCTGCCTCTTTTGTTCCATCTTCATCAACAGCATCCAAGCCTAAGCCCAAACCCAGCTCATATCATCCAAGAACATCTAGCTCAAAAAAACTGCTCTGGCCTGTTCCGGGCGGAATTCTTTACTCTCCCTTTGGACCTCGTGGGAATGAATTTCACGAGGGAATAGATATATCCGCTCCTGTAGGCACACCTGTATTGGCAGCAGATGATGGAAAAGTTGTTTACAGCGATAACAGAATTCGTGGATATGGGAATATGATTATAATCAAGCATTCAGGCAATTTAAGCACTGTTTATGCTCATAATCGGGTGAATTTGGTCAGAGAAGGAGAGTTTGTTCGCAGAGGACAAAAGATTGCCGAGGTAGGCAAAACAGGCAGAGCAACAGGACCGCATCTACATTTTGAAGTTAGGGTTGGTAAAGAACCAGTAAATCCGCTAAAATATCTTGAAAAACCAAAAACTAATCACACAAGATATGCAAAACAAAAATAGTCAATTAAGACAAAATCAAAGCTCACGCTCTTGGCTTAAATGGCTGGTTTTAGGGATTTTGGTTTTGGTTTTTGCAGGCGGGATGGTTTTTAGCTTTTCCCGCTCCGCATCGCAATATAAAGAGCTTCCCAGTCAAACAGGTTCACAGGCTACCATTACAGGCTTGGCGCCAGATATAGAGCTTTATGACCTTTCTGGCAAGAAGGTTCGGCTGAGCGATTTTCGTGGAAAAGCGGTTTTGCTCAATTTCTGGTCTGTGTCCTGTCCTGCTTGTCTAATAGAGTTGAGAAGCTTAGAAAGCCTTGCCCAACAGCTTGCTGGAAAGCCTTTTGCTCTTCTTGCCATAACCAGCGATTCCCGTAGAGTAATCAAAGAGTTTTTGCAAAAAACCGAGCTCAAGCTCCCTGTTTATTTTGACACCACAGGCGAGGCGTATCTCAGATATGGGGTGATGTTTTTACCCACCAGTTTTGTGATTGACCCGCAGGGAAGGCTGGTTGATAAGGTATTCGGTGCTGCTGACTGGTCTGCTCCCAGTGTAATTAGCTATTTTCAGAAGCTATTTGAAGAAAGCCAGCTTAAGGAATCTGAGCAGTCACAACAAAAGGCGTTGGAATAAAAGTTAAAACAAAAATCGCAAACGATGCAAGAGCAATTAACTTTCTCTTCCAGTCAAGTTTTATTTCTGGATATAATGGCGGTGGATGTTTAATTCCTTTTGGTCCCATTAAAAGAAGGGCAAATATTCCAAAAAATAGCCATCCTGCCCAGAAAAGAAAACCCATAATAAAAAGAATTACAATCATTCCCCAAGAAAGATAAGTTGTGCGCTCACCAAAACAGGCATAAGCAATATGTCCGCCATCAAGCTGACCAATGGGAAGAAGATTGAGCATCGTCACAAAAAATCCTACCCAAGAGGCATCAAGAATAGCGCTTTGAATCACACTAGAAGGCTCAATATTAGGAAGCCATTTGAAAAGCGCCCAGTGGATTAAAAGATTGGGCTGAAATAAAATAAGCGATTCGGATTTTTCAAAAGGAACTATCCTAGCGGTTTTAATGCCAATATACATTGCGAACAAGCTGACAATAAATCCACAAATAGGACCTGCAGAGCCAATATCCAAAAGCGCTTTTCTGTCTCTAATTCTTCCTCGCATAAGAATAACCGCGCCAAAAGTTCCTACTAGATTAGGAGCGGGAATGAAATAGGGAAGGCTGGCAGGAACACGATGATAACGGGAAAAGAGAAAATGTCCCAGCTCGTGCGAAAGCAAAATCACCATCAGGGTAATGGAAAAAGGAAGACCATCTAGCCACCATTCAGGATGATACTTTAAATAAACCCAGAAGCGACGGATATCTGGGTCATAATGCGCCATATAGGAGCCAAAAAACATAGTTGACGCAACCGTCAGCAGAAAAAGGATAATGTTTAGCCAAGGAATGCGAAAAGGCTCAGGCTCCCTTAAAGCACTGAGTTCTTCTAAGAGCTTTTCAAGCTCAGGATGAAGATGATATCGCTCACTCATTGGCTCAAAGATTTTATCATACAGCTCAAAAGCCAACAAAATGGCTTTGACTTATCCTGCCTCTCCAAGATAATATAAAACTCAGAAGAAGCAAGGAGGACGCTGATGAAAAAAACAAGAAAAGAGGTCATTTTAGAAAAAAGGCAACTGGTGGCACTTTTTACTGGTGGGATTATTGCTCTTATTTTGGTTTTTATTTTGGGAGTTCTTTTTGGAAGAAACTTAGCGAGCAGAAAAATGGTAGCTGAACAAGCAAAAATAGCCAAAAAAGCCTACTTTCCAGAAAAGCAAACTCCTAAGCCAAGCCCAGAAAAACAACAAAAGCAGGAATCTGCCAAGGAGATTTTGAAAAAGATTGAAGAGCAAAAGCCACCCAAACAACTTGTCCAAGCTAAAAAAGAAGAGAAAGTAGGCGCTGAATCCGAAGCCAAAAAGGAATCAGAGGAGATTAAAAAAATAATAGAGAAATCTGAGGGAACCGAAGAAAAGCCAAAAGAGACTAAACAACAAGAGACTAAAACAGAACAACCAAAAGAGCCTGCTTATACCATTCAGGTGGCGAGTTTTCCTGAAAAAGAAAGTGCCCAAAAGTTAGTAGATGAGCTTAAGGGCAAAAAATGGAATGCTTTTATAGAGCCAGCAGAGATACCCGGCAAAGGCACATACTGGCGGGTTTATGTGGGCAAGTATTCAACAAAGGAGCAGGCGCAAAAAGCACTGATTATTTTTAAAGCTCGTGAGCAGAAATTTAAAGATGCGTTTATCAAGCGTCGTTTTTAAGAAATGAAAGCGCTGGTTTTAAGCGGTGGAAGAGGCACCAGGTTAAGACCAATAACTCACACCCGTGCCAAGCAATTAATACCTGTTGCCAACAAGCCGGTTTTATTTTATGGATTGGAAGCAATCTCTCAAGCAGGAATAAAAGAGGTGGGAATTGTTGTGGGAGAAACAAGGGAAGAGGTGCAGAGCGCAGTTGGAGACGGAAGCAGATTCAACCTCAAGGTTGAATATATTTATCAACCCGAGCCATTGGGTCTTGCTCATGCGGTTTTAATCAGTAGAGATTTTCTCGGCGATGAGCCTTTTGTTATGTATCTGGGAGATAATCTTGTCAAAAGCGGGATAAAAAAATTCGTCCAGCAGTTTGCTGAGCAAAAACCTAACAGTCAGATTTTGCTCGCCCGAGTGAAAAACCCTCAGCAGTTTGGAGTAGCTGAGCTTGATGGCGAGCGGGTGGTTCGGCTGGTAGAAAAGCCCAGCAAGCCTCCCAGCAACCTTGCCCTGGTCGGCGTTTATATTTTTGACCATCACATTCATCAAGCGGTGCGTGAAATCAAGCCCAGTTTTCGGGGAGAGCTGGAAATTACCGATGCTATTCAGTGGCTGATTGACCATAACTTAAAAGTAAACTATCAAATCATTGACGGCTGGTGGAAAGATACTGGAAAAGTAGAAGACCTTTTAGAAGCCAACAGAATGATACTGTATGACCTTGGCGAGCGGATTGAAGGAGAAGTGGACAGGGAAAGCAAAATAGAATTTCGTGTCATTATTGAAAGCGGTGCCCGCATAATAAGAAGCAGAATTCGCGGTCCTGCTATAATTGGCAAAGACACAGTGATTGAGGATTCTTATATCGGACCCTTTACTTCTATTGCTGAGAACTGCTTAATTAAAGGGGCAGAAATAGAACACAGCATTGTAATGGCAGAGAGCAAAATAGAAAACCTACCAAAAAGGCTCTCAGATAGTTTAGTTGGAAGGAATGCAGTGATTAAATGCTCAAAGAAGAAGCCAGAGGCGCTTCGGCTGATTATCGGCGACAGCTCCGAGGTTGACCTTATTTAAAATGGAATTAAAAGGATATAAGCCAAGAGTTTATTGGGAACAGCGATTGTCAAAAGATTTTAGCCTTCAAGGTGTAGGTTGTTATCCTCTTGGAGAGGCTTATAATCGCTGGCTTTATAAACGGAGAAGTTTTAAGCTCTTTAAAGAGCTTGCAAGATTTAAATTAAACTGGGAGCAAATAAAAATTTTAGAGGTAGCACCTGGGGTTGGTTATTATACTAATATTTTTAAAAATCTAGGAGTAAAAAATTTAACAGGAATAGATATTGCAAAAGTGGCAGTGAAAAATCTTCAAAAAAAATTTCCTGATTATAAGTTTATTCAAGCAGATATTAGTGAGATTCAGCTTCAAGAAAATTTTTACAATTTAATCACTGTTATTGATGTCATTTTTCATATAGTTTCGGACGAGCTTTTCTTCAAAGTGTTGGAGAATTTAAAAAAATCCCTTGCTCCAGCTGGAATTATAGTTATTACTGACCGATTTCCACCCAAAGATTTAAATTGGGCTGAGCATGTTAGGCTTCGTTCTTTTGCTACTTATCAGGAGGTGTTGAACAGTGCGGAATTTTCTCGTATAGAAGTCAAGCCTTTAGTTTATTTAATGAGCGAGCAAGTAGGAAATGAACACCGATTAGCAGGAAAACGCCTAAAGCAATTCTGGAATTTAATTAGCCAATTTGCTCCTCGGAATAATTTTACTGCTAATTTTATAGGCGGAGGGCTATACGCTTTGGAAAGAGTTTTAGATATAATAAATCTTAAGACTTCTTTTGCGGAAAAAGTTCTTATCGCTCAAAAAAGAAGCATTAAATAAGGAGGTAAAAATGATTGATGGAGTAGTGATAAAAAGGCTTAGGGTCATTCCTGATGAGCGGGGAAGGCTTATGGAGGTGCTTCGCAGTGATGATGCGTTTTTTGAAAAATTTGGTCAAGCATATATTACCACTGCTTATCCGGGGGTAGTAAAAGCCTGGCATCGGCATAAAAATCAAAACGATTATTTTACCTGTATTAAAGGAATGGCAAAGCTGGTTCTTTATGATGAGCGTGAAGACTCACCCACCAAAGGTGAGGTAAATGAATTTTTTATTGGCGAGTATAATCCTCTTTTGGTGCGAATTCCTGCTATGGTCTGGCACGGATATAAATGCATAAGTGAAACAGAATGCATTTGTCTGAATATTCCCACCGAGCTTTATAACTACGACCAGCCTGATGAAGAAAGGATAGACCCACATCAGAGCCATATCCCCTATGATTGGGCAAGAAAAGACCGCTAAAGATGAAGGTTCTCATCACAGGTGGTGCTGGGTTTATAGGCTCAAATTTTGTCCGACTTGTGCTTGCTGAAACAAGTCATTCTATAATCAATCTTGATGCTCTTACTTATGCTGGCAATCTGGAGAGCCTGAAAGATGTTGAAGACAATCCTCGCTATGAGTTTATCAAGGGTGATATTCGCGATGCAGAGCTTGTAGAAAAAATCCTGAGCCAAGGTGTAGATGCGGTGGTTAATTTTGCTGCTGAAAGCCATGTGGACAGAAGCATTCTTGAGCCAGAGAATTTTCTTAATACAAATTATTTTGGAACCGCTGTTCTTCTTGAGTGTGCGCGCAAGTATCCAATTAAAATTTTTCTTCAAATAAGCACTGATGAGGTTTATGGTCCTGTTTTAGACGGATTTGCAGATGAAAGCTATCCCTTAAATCCGAGCTCTCCTTATTCAGCGAGCAAAGCAGGAGCGGATTTGCTTGCTCTTGCTTATTATCGCACTTATGGGGTTCCTGTGATAATTCTTCGGTTAAGCAACAATTACGGTCCTTATCAATTTCCTGAGAAATTAATTCCGCTTTTTATCACCAATGCTATGGAGAGTAAACCTCTTCCACTTTACGGAGATGGGCTTTATGTGCGTGATTGGATTTATGTAGAAGATGCCTGTCAGGCAATTCTTCTTGTGCTGGAAGAAGGTAAGATCGGCGAGATTTACAATGTGGGCGGTGGCGAGCTTAAAACCAATCTGGAAGTTACCAAAATGATTCTCAAAGAGCTGAAAAAACCTGAAAGTCTAATCCAATTTGTTAAAGACAGACCGGGGCATGACCGAAGATATGCACTCAATTCTGAGAAGATAAAAGCCCAGCTCGGATTCAAACCGCAGACCAGCTTTGAAGAAGGCTTGCGAAAAACTATCAAGTGGTATCAAGAGAACAAGCCCTGGTGGCAAAAAATCAAAACAGGTGAATATCTTAAATACTATGAAAGACAATACGGAAAACGCCTGAAAACCTAAAAACATTTATAAAGAATGAAAATTCTTCTTTTAGGTGCGAGCGGGCTTTTGGGAAGTGAAGTTTTTAAGGAGTTAAACCA